>JAJDFU010000522.1 GCA_020528935.1 Saprospiraceae bacterium
TGACGCGCTCTCCTGGACGGCAAACCTCATTCGCGCGATGCCCTGGCGACCGTTGAAGGAAAGGGAAGACGGCTGGCCATCCTGGACGATTTGAAAGCCTAAAGCACGGCTGCAATAGCCGCCCTGGAAGACAGCGGGCTGGAGGAGGAACGCGATTTTTTTGCCGGCCCCATGAATACCCGCCAGATCCTGCTGCTCCTGCACGACCACATGACCCATCACCGCGGGCAACTCGTGGTGTACCTGCGGCTGCAGGGCCAACAACCACCGCCTTACCGGGGCTGGTAGTCCGGAATGCCGCTTTCGGTTAACAATTTGATAATTGCCGCCGATTGTCCAAACTGGCAAACTGCGGTATTTTTGAGTAGGAACCAAATGCCCATTGATCGATGCTCGAAAAGAACTATTTGAAAACCCGGCCGGTCTGTAAGGTGACCTTCACCCTGCCGCTGGAGGCTGCTCCCGAAGCCCATCACGTACAATTGCTGGCCGACTTCAACGACTGGGGGCGCCGGCATCCGGGCGTTGAAATGAAAAAGACCAAACACGGCTACCGCACCACCGTAGAGCTGGAGCCGGGGCGCCGCTACGAGTTTCGCTACCTCATCGACCACGCGCGCTGGGAAAACGACTGGCATGCCGATGGTTACGTGCCCTCCCCCTTCGCGGGTATCGACAATTCGGTACTCATCCTGGAATCCGTGGAAGGGCCTTCCAAAGCCCGGCCGGCCTCCCCATCAAAGAAAGGCGATGACCTCCGCAAGATCGAAGGCATCGGCCCCAAGATCGCTTCCCTGTTCGAAAAGGCCGGTCTCGGCACCTTTGATGCCCTGGCTGCCGCTCCGGTAGAGCAGCTGCAGGGCGTCCTGGACCAGGCCGGATCCCGCTACCGTGCCCACGACCCCTCCACTTGGCCTCAGCAGGCTGCCATGGCCCGCGACGGGCGCTGGGAAGAGCTCCGGCAATGGCAGGAAAAACTCAAAGGCGGTCGCCGGAAGTAAATCGGGGTTTGTCACTGTAAGTGCAGTGCCGTACTTTTAATCCGCTACACCAACACCCTGGTATGGAAAAGGTACGGCCTCATTCCCTGTTAACGGATTACGACATCTTCCTCTTTCGCTCGGGAAAGCACTACCGTCTGTACGACCGGCTGGGCAGCCACCTCCTGGAGCTGGACGGGGAACCCGGTACGTACTTCGCCCTGTGGGCACCCAATGCACAGGGCGTATCCGTGATCGGAAACTTCAATTTTTGGACGCCGGGGGAACACAACCTCCATGCCCGCTGGGACAGCTCCGGCATCTGGGAAGGTTGGATTCCCGGCGTGCACAAAGGCGATCTCTACAAATTCCATCTTCGCACAGCGGAGGGGGAAGCAATCGAAAAAGGCGATCCCTTTGCCCTGTTTTGGGAGATCCCGCCGCGTACCGCTTCCATCGTCTGGGATACCTGGTACGAATGGAAGGATCAGGAGTGGATGGACCGCCGCAAGAGTCTGGCCGGCCAGCCTCAGCCCTTCAGCGTGTACGAGGTGCATCTGGGCTCCTGGAAAAAACGCCGCCAGGGAGAAGAGTCGCTGTCCTACCGCGAACTGGCTGAGGAGCTGCCCGGCTATGTGGCCGAGCAGGGCTTTACGCATGTGGAATTCATGCCCGTGATGGAGCATCCTTTCTTTCCCAGCTGGGGCTATCAGATCACCGGCTATTTTGCGCCATCCAGCCGCTTCGGTACCCCCCAGGATTTTATGCATCTCCTGGAGCGCCTGCACCAGGCCGGGATAGGGGTGATCCTCGATTGGGTGCCTTCTCACTTTCCTACGGACAGCCACGGCCTGGCCCGGTTCGACGGCACCCACCTCTACGAGCATGCCGATCCCCGCAAAGGCTTTCACCCCGACTGGAAAAGCGCCATTTTCAACTACGGCCGCAACGAGGTGAAGTCCTTTCTTATCAGCAACGCCCTCTTCTGGCTGGATCGCTACCATGCCGACGGCCTGCGGGTCGATGCTGTGGCTTCTATGATCTATCTGGATTACTCGCGCGAGGAAGGCGAGTGGATCCCCAACAAGTACGGGGGGAATGAGAACCTGGAAGCCATCGACTTTCTGCGCGAGTTCAACGAGATGGTCTATCTCGAATTTCCGGATGTGATTACGATTGCAGAAGAAAGTACGGCCTGGACGGGCGTTTCCCGGCCCACCTATCAGGGCGGGCTGGGCTTCGGCCAGAAGTGGATGATGGGCTGGATGCACGACACGCTCAACTACTTTCGCAACGACCCCGTACACCGCAAGTACCACCATAACGAGATCACCTTCAGCCTGGTGTATGCATTCACCGAAAACTTCATGCTGCCTCTCAGCCACGACGAAGTAGTGCACGGCAAGGGCGCGCTCATCCAGCGCATGCCCGGCGACGAGTGGCAGCGCTTCGCCAATATGCGGGCCTTGTTCGGCTATATGTTTACCCATCCGGGATCCAAGCTTTTGTTCATGGGCGGCGAATTCGGGCAAACCAGTGAATGGAGCATGGAGCAAGGCTTGCTTTGGTGGCTTACCCAGTACGAGTACCACAGCGGGCTGCAGCAGTTGGTCAAGGACCTCAACGGCCTGTACCGGGAGCGCAAGGCCCTGTACGAACAGCAATTCGAGCACTGGGGCTTCGAGTGGATCGATCTGGGGGATTTCGAGAATAGCGTCATCAGTTACGTGCGGCGGGGCAAAAAGCCGGCGGATGTGCTGATTGCGGTCTGTAATTTTACGCCGGTGGTGCGCAAGGAATATACCATTGGCGTTCCCCGGGCCGGGCGCTGGCGCGAAGTGCTCAACACAGACGCTAAAATCTACGGCGGTAGCGGCTATCACCATCTGGAGGAGCGGCACACCCGCGCGGGCGAATGGCACGGGCGGCCCCAGCACCTCCTGCTGGACCTGCCGCCCCTGGCTGTGGTCGTGCTGGAGCCGGTTTTCGATTGATCGAACGCCTATGAGAAGGGCACTGTATATTCTGATCACCGGCCTGCTTATCCCGGGATGGGGCAACCAACAGGTGTATGCGCAGGTGGGCCTGGATTCTCTGACTACCACCCTGCTCGATTCCCTGGAGCAAATGGTGCGGGCACAACAGGAGGCCCAGGCCGGCGAACGCAGGCGCCAGGCCGGGCAAAGTAAATTTCTGACTGATACGGTTTCCTTCTACCTCATTCAGCGGGTGGAAGAGCTTTCCATGGAGCTGGACAGGAACAGCCGTTTTCTGCGCACCGGCCTGGACAGCAGCCGCCTGAAGGCCGAACTGCAGCAAATGGAGGAGAATATACGCCTGGTCGAACGCGTACAGCAGATATCCACCGGCCGGGGCAACCTCAAGCGTCAGCAACTGCTGCGGGATGGGCTCAGGCGCGAGATACGAAGGGCCGATCTGCTGCAGGAAGAACTCGCCCGGCTGAACGGCAAGCTGCTGAGCAATAACCGGCGCATCTTTCTCATCCTCAACGACTCGCTGATGCGGCAGTTTCCGCAAGACTCGGTTCTGCAGCAGCGGTTCATCGCTCAGCTTTCGCAGTTGAGTGATGCCTGGAAAACGGAGCGCAAACTGCAGCGCGAAAGCCTGCTCCTGCTCAGTCGATTCCAGAGCCGGCTCAGTGCCCTTCAGCTTCGGCTTCAGAGCTTGCTTTACGAGACCGAGGACCGGATCCGGCAGTACGAGAGAAGCCTGCTGATCCGAAATGAGGATTTTCTGTGGAAAGTTGGCCCTTCCGATTATCCGTTCCGGATCGTGGAGCAGGCGCAAGTTCTTTTGCCCACCGTGAAAGGGGTGCGACTCTACCTTCGGTACGATCGGAACCGCTATTGGTGGGTGAGTTTGCTGGCCGGGATCGCTTTCGCACTGTGGGTGCGCGTCAATCGCCGGCAACTGGTGCGCCACGAGGTGGAATGGGATTACGAGCCCAGTTATTTGCAGGGTAAACTGCCCTGGGTAGCTCTTTTCCTGGGTTTGTTTTTTCTGGTGCTCTTTGAGCCCTACGCTCCTGCCTATTTCAAGGATGTACTGTACATTTTCCTTTTTATTTCGGCCTCCCCTCTGCTCCTGCGCCACCTGCCTCGGTCTGTTCATTGGGTGTGGTATGTTCTTGTGCCCGGCTTGCTGCTGATGCGCTGGTTCCTGGATATCGGGGCCCTGTCCTATGGGGAGCGCTGGCTGGTCTTGTTATTTGCGGTGCTGGGAGGGTTTATCGGCCTGAGCCGGCACCTTCAGGCCTATCGCAATCTGCTGCGCCGCAGGCAGATGGGACTTTTTGTGGTTGCGCTCTTTACGGCTTCCAACCTGTCGGGAGCGCTGCTCGAGGTCCTGGGCTGGCATTTGCTCGCCAAGACGCTGGTGTACGGCGCGTACTATGCGGTCACCTTTGGTCTCCTGCTGTTTTTACTGGTGCAGTTGGTACACGAGGCCGTACTGCTGCAGGTGGCCGCTTTGCGCAAGGCCACGGCTCTGGCCGCTTTCTTGCATTCGGACGAGTTGCAGGGGCCTTTGTACCGGGTCCTTTTTGTGCTGGCGGTCGTGCTCTGGCTGATCGCTACGGCCATCGCGTACAACATTTACGACTTCGGGAGCGGCCAGCTCTCGGCTTTCCTGCGCGCCGAGCGCAAGCTGGGGGATGCCACCTTTACCTATGGAAGTATACTCGTTTTCGGAGCCGTACTTTGGGGGGCGGCCTTCCTGAGCCGGGTCATCGGCGAGTTCTACCGCGAGGATGAATCCAATCCGCTGAGCACCGGCAAGGGCGCCCAGGGATCCAAGCTGCTGCTGGTGCGCCTGGGGGTTCTCATCCTCGGCTTTTTCGTGGGCCTTTCCGCGGCCGGCATCCCGCTCACCAACCTGGCTATCGTGGTGGGCGCCCTCAGTGTGGGTATCGGTTTTGGTTTACAGAACGTCGTCAACAACCTCATTTCCGGGATCATCCTGGCCTTCGAACGGCCTATACGCGTGGGCGATACGGTGGAGGTCGGCACCGTGATCGGCAAGGTGCGGGAGATCGGTATTCGCTCCACCAAGATCGCCGCCTACGACGGCTCCGAGCTCATCGTGCCCAACGGCGACCTCATCTCCCAGCAGATCGTCAATTGGACCCTCAGCAATAACTACCGCCGCCTGGAGCTCTTCATCGGCGTGGCTTACGGGTCGGATGTGGCGCAGGTGCAGGGCATCATCAAGCAGGTGCTCCATGAACAGCAGGAGATCTTTACCTATCCCGAGCCCAGCATACTCACCCACGATCTGAGCGATAGCGCAGTGGTGTTCCGCCTGCTCTTCTGGGTGCGCGAGACCAGCAGCTGGCTGCAGATCCGCAGCGAGGTCATCGCCCAGATCTACAACCAGCTGCGCGCACAGGGCGTCGAAATCCCCTATCCCAAGCGCGACGTCTACCTGCACATGACCGAAGGTAAGAAGGGGGCATCCACGGAAAAGGGAGCGGCGGATAGGCCGGAAGAGGAGAAAAAGGAAGAGAAATAGCGGCCGGCAGGTAGGGCACCAGGCTAAAGGCTCTTGGCTTCCGGCCTCGTCAACCGGACAAGGAAGCGCGTCGGCTTCCCGAAGAGATTATTCCAGGCGGCATCCTTCACTTTCCAGGCCCAGTGGGGCAGCCACCGGAAGACCAGATGCGACTTCAGGCGCAGCAGGTAAGTGTTGTGAAAGGCACGGGTCTCATACCCGATACTTTCGGGTATGAACTCGCCGATGTTCGCCTCACTGAAGGAGTGCAAATGGGCGTGCGAAGGGGTCGGGCGGTTGCAATGGACGCAAAGGTGGTACTGGCGCTGCTCGTCATAAGGGGTGGTGATGACCAGCACGCCGCCGGGCTTCAGCGCATCGGTCAGTTTTTCGATGAACAATTTGGGGTCGGGCACGTGCTCCATGATCTCGGAAGCCACAATGGCGTCCAGTGAGCCGGGCAGGATGGGCAGGTGGTAGGCATCGGCTACCAGCCCGATGTGGCGTTCGGAAGGGAAACGCTGCAGGGCCTTTTGAGGATTGGCGGTGGAAATATCCATGGAAAGCACCGTTTTGCCCTTGGGAAGCAGAGCCTCGGCCAGCCAGGCGTTGCCGCAGCCTACGTCCAGTACGAGCTCGGCCTTTTGGGGCAAAGCCTCCAGAATGCGCTGGTGCAGGCGACGGTTTTCGTGCCGGGTGGCGGCATCGGCCGGAGGCTCGGTATAGTCGAACACCTCGGCATCGCGCTGGTAGTGCTCCAGGTATTGGAAGGTGCTGCCGTAGCGGCGATGCAGTTCGGGAAGCTGTGGCTGCACGAAGGGAATTTTCGGCCGCAGGTCGATCACGCCCTCCTTCACCGAATAGGCCGCAAAAGATAGGGGATTGATCCAGTGCTTCGCCCCGGCATCCCACTGCAGGCGACCGCCCGTGCCGGGATCGGCCAGGATGGATTCGAGTAGGGTTTGCATGCCCGTGAAGGTAAGGCGTTCCAGAACATTCATCCGATGACTTCAAGTCATCGATGCAGGTGAGCGCTCTTTACCTCCTGCAGCCGGTCAAAACATCCCGTTCGGATGCGCAAACGCCTCCGGTATGGGTTGCAGAACATCCCAGTGCTCCACGATCTTACCCGCCTCGTCGAAGCGGAAGATGTCGATGCCGGCATAGTCGCGGTCGCCCGGCCACTCTTGGTGGCAGTGCAGCACCACGTAATGGCCCTCGCCGATCGCGCGCTTGAAGGTCACGCGCTTGCCCGGGTAGTCGCGGGCCATGCGCACGAAGTATTCGATGAAACCCGCCTTGCCGTCGGCCACGTGCGGATTGTGCTGCCGGTATTCGTCGCCCACGTAGCGGGCCACGGCCTCCTCGGGCCGGCACTGGTTGAACATAAGGTCGTAAAAGGCCTGGGCGCTGGCCTTGTTCTGCTCGATCTGCTGGTTAGACATAGGCGATACTTCTGGTCATCCGAGGAGTCGAAGGCCGGTGGCCTAAGGCAGATCCTCGGATGAGGAGTTCAATTTTTCCGTCAACCACTGAAGGCCCTCCTCCACCGTGGCGCATACGTGGCTGGGCATGGGCTGGGGCTGCAGGGTCAGGATGGCCCGCAGGATGGCCCGCACGGCGGCATTGGGAATCACGTAGGCGGTGCCGCGGCAGTAGGTGCGCAGCAGGTCCTCGTTCTCCTTGATCCACTGAGCCTGCATCTTCTGGTAGGAGAGGCCCGGCAGGGTCGCCCGTCGGGCATCGAACAGGATGGCCAGCGGCTGGCGGGGGCCGTAGGTGGCCTTCACCTCGGCCAGATAGAGGGGAAAGTTCGTCTCCGTAGGGGCCTGACCGGTAAAGGTGACCCGCACCAGGGGGAAGTCGTCGGTGGTGACCAGGGCGTAGCGTTGCATACAGGCAAAACGGATAGCGGCGCGGGAAAGTTGGCGAAATGGAGGCCGAAGC
>JAJDFU010000631.1 GCA_020528935.1 Saprospiraceae bacterium
GCCGTAGAGGTTCTCCGGCTGGATGCCGTACAGGCCGGGCCGCTGATCGGCCTGGAGACCCTGGCCCAGCTCGAACTTTCCGTTCCCCTCATCAAGGAGGTGATCCCGGAGCCGGGCCGCCCTCTGGAAGCGCTTCAGGACACCTTCTCAGACTACGCCCCCCACGTCCGTCTTTTTTTGCTGGACCTGGTCAAGGGCGGCTGGAGCTGGGAAAAACTGCAGGCCGATCCGAAGGCCGAAGCCGACCTGGCCGACCTGGCCGGGCAGTACCCCGTGCTCCTCGCGCTGGACCTGCCGCCCTCGGCCGTAGATGCGTTTCTGGAAGCGGTGCCTGTGGAAGGCCTGGCCGTACAGGGCGGCGAGGAGGAAAAAGTGGGATACAAGTCCTTCGACGAACTGGACGAACTCTTCGAAGCTCTGGAAATCCAGGTCTAAGCCGGCTGCGAGGACTGGGCCGGGGCGGTCTGCTCCGGCCGGCCGGTGGCGGCGGATGTGCCTACACCCTCATCCGGCATCAGCCAGCGGATGAGCAGAGGGATAAGGAGCAGGTCACTCACCAGCGCACTCAGCAGGGTCACGCTGATGAGCAGGCCGATGGTCACACTGGGTGGATGAATGGAGAACAACATAACCAGGAAGCCGAAGAACAGAATGATGCTGGTAAGGGTGATGGCCTTGCCTGTTTCGGTAAAGGTCACCTGCAGGGCTTCCTCTCTGCTCAGGCCTTTATCGCGCGCCAGCTTGTACTTACTCAGGAAGTGAATGGTATCGTCCACAGCTATACCGAAAATGACCGCAAAAACGATGGACACGCCGGCCTCCAGCTCGATGCCCAGGAAGCCCAGCAGCCCTCCGGCCAGCACGAGTGGAAAGAGATTGGGCACCAGGGAAATGAGCAGCATGCGTGCATTGCGAAACAGCAATGCCATCAGCACACTCACGATGAAGATGGCCAGCCCCAGGCCTTGCAGCAGGTTGCGCCGCACATACTCGGCATTCTTGTCGATGATGAGCCCCGTGCCCGTGCGCACTACTTTGACTACGCTGCTGTCCACCTCCTTGGCCACCCAGCGGTCAAAACGGGCGCCGAACGCCTTTATGCTGTCGGCACCAATGTCGTTGACCCGGCTGGTGATGCGCGCCTTGGCGCCGTCGCGACTCACCAGCACGTTGGTCGTTTGGCGGGGCAGGCGGTCGGCCAGGGCCTTGTAGCGCACGTAGCGCGCCGAATCTTCCGGCAGGCGGTAAGCTGCCGGCGAATTGTTGCCGTACATCTGATGGATGGACTTGTAAATGGCCGTAACGGAAGCAATGGCCTGCAGGTAGGGGTATTGGCGAAGGTACTGCTCGATCTTTTCGATCTCCTGCACCACGGCAAAGTC
Organism: Saprospiraceae bacterium; assembly: GCA_020528935.1. GTDB lineage: Bacteria > Bacteroidota > Bacteroidia > Chitinophagales > Saprospiraceae > JAJDFU01. The sequence continues at coordinate 1,383 of JAJDFU010000631.1, forward strand.
GGTCACCTGGCGGTCGCCCTGGGCATACACGGCGAACTCCATAGGGCGAAAACCGGTGAGGTTCTCCTCAAAGAAGAGGAAATCCTCGGTGATCTTTTCGCCCATGGGCATATTCTTGATGATGCTGTAGTTGGTGGTGATGCGCGATATGCCGAACAGGCAGAGCGCCAGCACGGCCAGCCCGCCCAGGGCAATGCGGCGGGGGCGCCTCAGGGTGAAGCGGTACGCGCTCAGCAGCAGGCCCTCCCAACGCATCTGGCTGCGCCCCAGGCGAATGATCTGCTCGGTGCGAAACCAACTGAGCACGGCCGTGGTGAAGAGGATGACCGTGAAGTAGGCAATGAGTACCCCCACCGCGGAGTTGATGCCGAAGTCGCGTATGGGCTCCACCCGGCTGGTGCTCAGCGAAGCAAAGCCAATGGCCGTGGTCACTGAGGTGAGCAGGGTGGCCAGCCCGATCTCCCGGATGGTGGTGCGGATGGCATTGCGCCGGGGTTGCCCTTTGCGCAGCTCGTCCACATACTTGCTCATGATGTGGATCACGTCACTGGTGCCCACAATGATCATCAGCACCGGATAGAGGGCCGCCATAGCATTGAGCTCGCGGCCCGCCAGACCCAAAAAGCCGATGAACAGCAACATGCCCAGCCCGATGGAAACCAAGGCGATGGCGATGCCCGCCGGCCTGCGGAAGATGAGGAACAGGATGATGCTCACCAGTACAAAGGCCACTGCAGCCGAGACGATGATCTCCCGCTGCTGCATCTTCACCAGCTCCTGCTGAAAGTAAGGCCGGCCCAGGTAGTGGTACTCCGCAATGCCCAGGGCTTCGATCTCGGCATCCAGTGCCGCCATGAGCTCTTTGGCCTGGTCGAGCTGGATGCTGGGAATGGTTTTGAGAAAGATCACCAGCGTCTTGCCGTCCGGGGAGATGAGGTTGTGCACGAAGCGCTCGTCCTGCATGATGCGGGCGCTGTCGCGGGCGTAGCGCTGCGGCTGATCGATGTGTATGGCCGGCCCACTGGTGATGCCGAAGGGCGTGCGCACCGGATAGGAAAAGCGGGTAGGCGACTGCACGTCCTCCACCTGCGGCATTTTTCGGCGGGCCAGGCTGAGGGCCTGAGCCTTTTCCAAAAATTTTTGATCACACCACCCTTCCGGCCGGTGGAGGGCCACAAT
>JAJDFU010000139.1 GCA_020528935.1 Saprospiraceae bacterium
CGGCGTCAGATTGGGTTAAGGGTCTGGTACGGCTGGGCGTACGGCCCCGGGGGCCGGGCCCTGGAAGGGAAAGTTGCGTTCAATGCCTTCACTTCGGGCGGGGCCCGGCGGGTCTATTGCCGGGAAGGCCACAACCGATACACGATATCCGAATTTTTGCGGCCTTTCGAGCAGACGGCCTGTCTGTGTCATATGGACTATTGGCCGCCCTTTGCCGTACAGGGTACGCACCGCCTTTCGGATGAACAGCTGCGGGAGCAGGCCTTTGCCTATCGCTTGTTGTTGGAACAACTTTTAGAGGGCGAGGTGAACCCGGCCGAACTTCACACTTACGATTTCCTAAACGACTGGATGCAACAAAAAGAAGCCTGACATGGAAGGAGATATACTCACCGGGGCCGTCGTCTATCTGGCAGCAGCTGTACTCTGCGTTCCCGTGGCCAAACGCCTGGGCCTCAGCTCCGTACTCGGCTACCTCATTGCAGGCATGATCATTGGTCCGTTCGCCCTGGGCTTCGTAGGCCGGGCAGAGGGAGCCGAGGTCATGCATGTGGCGGAGTTCGGGGTAGTCATGATGTTGTTCCTCATCGGACTGGAACTGGAGCCGGAAAAGTTCTGGCGCATGCGAAAGATGGTGTTCGGCCTCGGCTTGTCGCAGGTGCTCATCACGGCCGCCATTTTATTCGGAATGGCTCTCCTCTGGGGCTTGGGCTGGCGAGGCGGTCTGGCCGTGGGCCTGGCCTTTGCACTGTCTTCCACGGCCATTGTGCTGCAAACTCTCAAGGAGAAGAATCAGCTCAACACCTCGGCCGGACAGAGTTCTTTTGCTGTGCTGCTGTTTCAGGATATCGCTGTGATCCCCATCCTGGCGCTGCTGCCGCTGCTGGCTGTGGAAGCGGCTACGCACGATGGGGGAGGGGGGCACGGAGGCGAAAGCCTGCTGAGCGGACTGCCCGGCTGGCTGCAGACCCTGGCCGTGCTGGGATCCGTAGGGGTGATCATCTTGGCCGGTCGATACCTCATGGGGCCGTTCCTGCGGCTGATTGCCAAAACCCGCCTGCGGGAGATCTTTACCGCTTCGGCTCTGCTTATTGTGGTCGCCATTGCCTACCTCATGCAACAGGTAGGCCTCAGCCCGGCCCTGGGCACTTTTCTGGGTGGGGTAGTACTGGCCAATAGTCCGTACCGGCACGAACTCGAAAGCGACCTGGATCCCTTCAAAGGGCTGCTGCTCGGTTTGTTCTTCATCGCCGTAGGTGCCTCCATCAACTTTGAGCTTATCCTGGGCAAGCCGGTCACCATACTTGCTATTGTACTTGCGGTCATGGTGGTTAAGGGTCTGATCCTCTTTATTTTAGGCCGGGTCTTTAAACTGAGCCTGGACCAAAACCTGCTCTTTACCCTGGGCCTGGCACAGGTCGGAGAGTTCGGCTTTGTGCTGTTTACATTCATCGAGGATCTTCATATCCTTCCGGCCGATGAAGTGGGCACAGCCATGGCTGTCATCGCCATTAGCATGACCCTCACGCCATTGTTGATGCTGGTCAACGAGCACTTCATACAGCCGTACTTCGGCACCACGGAAGAAGCCCAACGGCCGGCAGACACCGTGGAAGACCAACATCCCGTGATCATAGCCGGCTTTGCACATTTCGGCAGCACGGTAGGGCGGTTTCTGCGTGCCAATGGAGTAGAGGCCACCATTTTGGACAACGACTCCGACCGGGTAGACCTGTTGCGCAGTCTGGGCTTTAAGGTGTACTACGGCGATGCCACCCGCGTAGATCTGTTGCGCTCCGCCGGCGCCGAAAATGCCAGGATCCTGGTATCGGCCATCGATGAGCCCAGCGTGACCCAGGAATTGGTAGAGAACGTTCAAAAGCATTTTCCGCATCTGCAGCTCATGGTGCGGGCAAAGAACCGGTATGAAGCCTATGACTTACTCGATATGGGCCTGGATGATGTGTATCGCGAATCGCTGGACACCTCCGTGCGGCTGGGCGTAGATGTGCTTCGCAAACTGGGCCATCGCACCTACAGCGCCACGCGCCTGGGACAGAATTTCCTGAAATACGACGAGGCGGCCCTGCGGCAGCTGGCGCCGGAACGCCACGATTACGAGAACTACATACAGCAGGCCCGGCAAAGCATTGCATACCAGGAGCAGCTGCTGCAGTGCGATATGGATCGCATGCCGGATCCGAGCAGCGATCACGCCTGGGACAGCGAGCCCATGCGGGCAGCTGTGGAATCCGGCGAGGATTGATCCGAAGCAGGCAAACTCCACCGTGCGACCTCCCCGCTTTTTTCCTAGAATTTATATTATGTTAAATAAAGGTTTCCGCTTCATCCCCTTCTTCTTGCGAATCCCGATTAAAACCTATTTTGAGTCCTTGGAAACAGCGAGCTGGTCGCCAGCTCCAAGCATTGTATATCTATGCCTGCGATTTGGATTGAGGCAGCACAGGAAGCCCTGCCTATCGGTATAGCCGAAAAAAAAGGCCTCGGCCATCCGGATACCATTTGCGACGAGATTACCGAACGCATCTCCGTGGAACTGAGCAAGTACTACCTGCGCGAATTCGGCGCCATACAACACCACAACGTGGACAAGGCGCTTTTGATCGGAGGGGTATCCGAGCCCGCCTATGGCGGAGGCAAGATCGTGAAGCCCATGTCGCTGATCGTCGCCGGCCGGGCCACTACCCTGGTGCGCGGCAAGCCCATTCCCGTGGAGGACATTGCGGTGGAGACTGCCCGGGAATGGCTGCGCCGGCATCTCCCCCATCTCGATGTGGAAAAGCATGTCCAGATTTCAGCACAGATCCGTTCGGGAAGCCCGGATCTGGTGGAACTGTTCCATCGGTTTGGCCAGGGCGAAACCCCACTGGCCAATGACACCTCTTACGGTGCGGGCTATTACCCCAACACGCCTATGGAACATGCGATCCTGCGGGCCGACCGACTATTGAGGGAGGAAGCCACCCGTCGGGAGTTTCCGTTCATCGGCCAGGACACCAAAGTGATGGGTGTCGCAGAAGCCGGAAACATGCAATTTACGGTTGCCATAGCCATTATTGACCGGTACATCACCGATGTGGCGGATTATGCGGAAAAGATCTCGCGGGTGAAACGCCATATTTCTTCTGCTCTGGGACTGCCCGTTTCCGCTGTGGCGATCAATACGGCCGACGACATCGAGCGAGCGAGCATCTATCTTACCGTGACGGGCACCAGTGCCGAAAGCGGCGACGACGGCCAGGTGGGCCGGGGAAACCGGATCAACGGCCTGATCACCCCCTACCACCCCATGAGCCTGGAAGCGGCTTCCGGGAAAAATCCGGTGAGCCACGTGGGAAAGATCTACAACTATTTTGCGATGGACCTGAGCCGCAGCCTGGTAGAGCAACAATTCACCGATTCGGCGGAGGTCTTCCTCGTCTCCCAGATCGGGCATCCGATCGATGCGCCCCAACTGCTGCATCTGAAGCTGGGAACGCTGATGGAAAGTAAAAACCGCATTCGGGAATACGCCCGGGAGAAACTTCGCGAGCTTCCCGGTTTCTGGAAGCGGATCGTACAAGTCTAGAACAATGCTATCCGATTCGGACTGCGTGGCTTTTTTGCAGTGGGCGCTTCCCCGCCTGCGCATGCGATGGCCGGGCTTTCGCAAGGTTCGCCAGCAGGTATGCAAACGCATCCGCCGGCGCATTGGCGCGCTGGAGCTATCCGGTATCCCGGCCTACCGGCAATGGCTCGAAGATCATCCCGACGAGTGGGAAGTACTGGACGGGATGTGCCGGATCACCATTTCCCGCTTCTATCGCGACCGGGGCGTGTTCGATGCGCTGGCTGCGGACATCCTTCCCGGGCTGGCCCGGCGGGCAAAGGCCGAAGGGCGAACCCTTCGGGCCTGGTCGGCCGGTTGTGCCTCCGGTGAGGAGCCCTACACCCTTTCCCTGATCTGGCATTTCCTTTTGAAAGCGGAATTCCCGAAACTCGATTTCTCCATCATCGCCACGGATGCCGACGAGCATATGCTGGCCCGCGCACGTACGGGCTGCTATCCGCGGGGCGCCCTGAAGGAGCTTCCGGAACCATGGCGACAACAGGCCTTTTACCGGGAAGCAGAGGCATTTTGCATCAAGCCCTCCTTTAAGGCAAGCATTTCCTGGATAGAGCAGGATATCCGCCGGGATCAGCCGGCAGGCCGCTTCGACCTCGTACTGTGCCGAAATTTGGTGGCTACCTACTTTGATGCAGACTTGCAGCGATCGGTTTTTACAAGAATAAAAGGGGCTCTGAGAGCTGGAGGTGTGCTGGTGCTGGGCTGCCACGAGCAGCTGCCGGAAGGCATTCCGGGATGGATACCGAAGACGGAACAGCTATATGAGGCTTCAGGCTGAACAGCCTGTGCTCGCGACCTTGGGGTGTTATTGCCGGTGAAACGGCCTTAGGATGATCTCGCTCATCATCACCTTGTCGGGATAGGCGATGGCCTGGTGAATAGCCTGTGCCACTACGGCGGGATCCAGGCCGTTGCCCAGGTTTTCCCTGAAGTGGGCGCGCAGTTCGGGATTGCTGATGTTTTCGGGGAAGGGGGTGTTTACGGCACCGGGGGAGATGGGGGTCACGCGCACTTTTCCGCGCAGGTCCTGCCTTATCCCCCCCAGACGAGAGGAGAATGCGTGTTTGGTCGCCGCGTACACGGCGCCGTTGGGATAAACGTGATGCCCGGCCACACTGGCGAGGTTGATGATGTGACCGTCCTGTTGTTGGAGCATATGGGGCAGCACGGCGTGGATAGCGTACAGCACTCCTTTGATGTTGACGTCGATCATGCGGTCCCATTCATCGGGCTTGCCGTCCTGAATGGGGTCAAAGGTACCCAGGCCGGCATTGTTGACCAGCACCCCTACCCCACCGAATCGTTTTACGGTGGCCTCCACCAATCGTTTGACCTCTTCGAGCCGGCTCACATCTGCGGGTTGGAGGAGGGTCTGATCCGGATACTGATCGGCCAGCTCCCGCAGGGAGTCCGTACGGCGGGCAGCCAGGGCACAGCGGTAGCCGGCCTTCAGCAATACTTCGGCCGCACTCCGGCCGATGCCTTTACTCGCGCCGGTGATGATGATCGTTTTGGACACTGGATTCTTTTTTTAGGCTTCTGCTGTTCGGCCACCGGCGGCCAGGCGAATGATTTCCGGATAGCCGCCCCGGGCCAGCAGCCCGCCCTGTTCATAAAAGCCGCGTGCTTTGAGCAGCTTGTGCATCTTCGGCAGGTTGTAGGGCGGAACACTCATCAGCATGTGATGCTCCACGTGGTAGTTGACGTGATGCGGCGCAAAGAGCATGCGCTCCAGCCAGTTGGCGTTCGTCGTGCGGGTGTTGCGGAGCGGATCGGTGGTATCCTCCACTACGGAATGCTCGGCGATGGACCGCACGCGCAGGCTCACCTGAAAGGTGGTGAGATAGGCCCCGAGCCAGAGCAGGTACAGCCAGGGCGCAGCGGCCAGCCAAAGTATGCCGAATAGAATGCCATTGGCAGCCAGCGGGCCGCTGAGGTTGTTCCAGGCATTGCGCAGGAGGGCTCCCCCACCCTTCGGCCGGGTCCAGCGCACGCGGTTACCCAGATTGTATTCCAGGAAGCCCAGGTGCATGGCCATCAGGCCAATGAAGGCCTTGATGCCGGTGATGCCGAAGAGATCGCGGGCAAATTTGCGCAGCATACTCTTCCGGCTGGTGGGATAGCCGCGGGTGAGCAGCAGGTCGGGATCGTCGGGCAGGCCCGTATTGACGTGGTGTTCCAGATGGTAAGGCCGGTAGCGATCCAGGCTGTTAAAAATGGGGTATGCCCCAAGCCAGCGGCCGGCGATATTGTTGGCTGGCTTACTTCTGAACAAGGCAAAATGCGAGGCGTCGTGCATGATGATGGCACAGGCCAGTTGCTTGCCGCCCAGGATCCACAGGGCAATAAGGACAGTGAACACGTTCGGCCAAAGGCCGGCCAGTGCAAAGGCCAGTGCGATCCAGCCCCAGGTGTGTACCAGTTCCAGGACGGCCTTGTAGTCGCTCTTTTCCATAAGCGCCTGTCGCTCTTCGCGGGTGAGCCATGGATTGGCTTTGACTTGTTGTTGCATATTCTGCGGATTCCTAATGCCTGGCTTCAGCGGCTAAGTGTGCTGAGGCGAAGTGGAACCAAAAGATAGGCCTTTTAGCGAATTTTCGCAAGGAGGGTTCCGGATCGGCTGCTGAAGCGTTCCATCCTCCTGGCCCTTTAGCGATACATCACAGCGCCCACGGCATCCATGATCTTTTTGGCATTGGGCAGGTAGGCGTCCACCAGGGGCGCGGCATAGGGCATGGACGTATCGGCGCCGTTGACGCGGGTCACCGGAGCATCCAGGTAGTCGAAGGCGTATTTCTGGATCTCATAGGCCACTTCGGCGGCCACGCTAAACATGGGCCAACTCTCATCCACCACCACCAGGCGGTTGGTCTTTTTCACCGACTGTACGATCGTATCGTGATCCAGCGGGCGAATGGTGCGCAGATCGATCACTTCGGCAGCCACCCCTTCCTTGGCCAGTTCATCGGCGGCCTCCAGGCAAGGGAGCAGCATCTTGTTGAAGGTGACGAGGGTCACATCCGAGCCCTCGCGGCGAACCACGGCCTTGCCGATGGGTACAGTGTACTCGCCGTCCGGCACTTCGCCTTTGTGGCCGTACATTTGCTCGGATTCCATCACGCACACCGGATCGTCGTCGCGAATGGCGCTTTTGAGCAGGCCCTTGGCATCGGCGGGGTCGATACAGGATACTACCTTCAGCCCCGGCACGCTGCCCAGAAAGCTCTCGAACATCTGGCTGTGTTGCTGGGCCAGCTGTCCGGCTGAGCCGGAAGGCCCCCGAAACACAATGGGGCACTTGAACTGACCGGCCGACTGCGACAGGGTCTTGGCGGCATTGTTCACCACCTGGTCGAAGGCGAGTACGGCGAAATTCCAGGTCATGAATTCCACGATAGGTCGCAGGCCGTTCATGGCGGCCCCCACCCCTATGCCGGCAAAGCCGAGCTCCGCAATGGGGGTGTCGATCACGCGTTTGGGACCGAATTCGTCTAGCATGCCGCGGCTTACCTTGTACGCACCGTCGTATTCGGCTACTTCCTCTCCCAGGAGGAAGACCGTTTCGTCGCGGCGCATTTCTTCGGTCATAGCTTCATTCAGGGCATCCCGGAGGGCAAGTTCTTTGGGCATACGAAAAGGATTCGGTCCAGCGTTAGCAAATTGTACACGGGACAAAAATAGCAATCCCCGCTCAATCTGAAAGGATTCCGTCGGGACCCCCTTACTGAGCTGCAGCCTGAACG
>JAJDFU010000199.1 GCA_020528935.1 Saprospiraceae bacterium
TAAGCTGTCACTTATGCCTCCCTCGCTATCTTTTGCCTCCTCAACCAGTCCGCATGGCCTCCACCGGTTTCAGGCGGATGACCTGGCTGATCGGGTAGATGGAAAGCAGGCCGGTGATCAGAAATACCACCAGGGCCTGGTTAGAAAAGACCCACAGGTTGACCTCTGCCGGAAACTCGGGCGGAAAGCCGTACTGTTCCAGTAGGCCGGCGTACTCACCGGTAAACTGTATGGGGTTGACGTGGAAGTAGTACACGACCGGGAAGCTCACCAGAATGCCCAGCAGGGCACCGATCAGGCCCATCAGGATGATCTCCAGCCACAGCACAGCGGCCAGCTGCCGCCGGTGCATGCCGATGGACACCAGGATGCCGAATTCAAATTCGCGCTCCTTGGTCATCATCAGGATGGTGCCGAACAGCCCGAAGGCGATGATGAGGTAGAGGATGAAATAGACGATGACGTTGCCCGCACTATCCAGGGCCTTGGCCTCCAGCAGGTCGGGCATGAGCTCTTTCCAGTCCAGTACTTCGTATTCCTCGGCATTCAGTTCGTTGCGCAGTTCGGCCAGGGCCGGGCCGATGTCGTCCTGGTCGTCCAGGTGCAGGGCCAGGGTGGTCACGCGCCCTTCGGCCCCGTAAAACCACTGGGCTTCCGGCAGGGGCAGGAAGACCAATTGCTTGTTGAGGTCGGGCGAGGGAAAGTGCACCAGCCCGCGAATGGGGTATTTACCGGCCGCATTCACGCCCCGGAAGCCCTGGCTGATCAGCACCAGGGTGTCGCCTACCTGCAGGTTGAGCCGCTCGGCCACGCCCTCGGCTACCAGGGCAGCCTGATCGCCAGTGGAAAAATAGCTTCCCCGGCTCACCCGGCTCCGGAGCTGGGTCATGGCATCCTCGGCCCGGGGGTCGATGCCCGTCACCAGGACGCCGGCCGTGGCGGTCTCGCCGGCGGCCAGGGCAAAGGACTCGATGCGCGGCAGCACGTTCTTGACCCGGGGCAGTTGCCGGGTGATCGCCTCCAGCGAATCGGCCAGGGGAAAGGCCTTGTCCAGCGTGCGATCGTCCCAGTAGCCCTGCTGATGGACCTGCGCATAGCCGAAGTAGTAGTTGACCACGCTGTTGATCATGTGGTTCCAGGCTCCCTTCTGGAGCGACTCCATAAAGCTGGCAAACAGCACCGCAAACAGGATGGATGCCAGGGTGATGAGGGTGCGGCGGCGGTTGCGCCAGATGTTTCGCCAGGCCAGGGAAAGGAAGAGCATTGGCTATTGATTATTGGCTATAGACAATTTGTTGAGTGGCTGTTTTTCTAAATCTCATGAAAATGGAAGGGAGTTCTTTCGGTTAACCCATTCCCAGTCACCTGACGCGTTTCATGTTCTGCACGGAGAAAAAGCCCGTTTGGATCGGTTCGTCGAAGGTGAGTTCCTCGTACCGGATGACGGTCTTGTGGCCCTCCTTATCGGCCGGGATCATCTCCAGGGTGGCCGGAAGGAGTTTGCCGCCGAGTTTTTTGATGTCCTTGCCCAGCATGGTATTCACCAGATAGCCGTCTTCGTCGTAAAATTCAGCCTTGAGCTGCATGAAGTCCTGGGTGTCGATCCAGGTGATCACCTTGCCCCACACTACGGCGGCGTCGGGCTTGGGCGTCATGTCGATCTTGTAGCACGCGCGGCCGTTCACGGTTTCCCGGCCCGCCAGCTCGTGCGTGTAGTCGTTCACGATGGAAGATTCCTTTACCAGGTCGTCGTTGGTGAAGTCGGACCCCATCCAGGACTGCATCATCATGCTGGGGGGGAGCTTCACTACCCGGTCGATGGTGGGCTGCCAGTTCCAGATCTCCTTTTCGCGCTTGAGAAAGGCCGTGCCTTTGTCGCGGGCCGGCGCCGTGACCAGGATGAGGGAGTACTCCGTGCCCTTGCTCCAGGCCTTGAGCTGGATCTCGCGCTCCCAGCTGGGGCGCACGATCTTCATGGCCATCTCCGCCCGGCTGGTTTCGCCGCGCATCTTTTTATCGGCCTTGGCCACGATCTCCTTGGCCGTGAGGTCGCCGGCCGGTGGGGCAACCGTCCAGGCCAGAAGGAGCAGGCTCATCAAAATGGTCTTCATGTCCTCGGATAGTTTTGGTGAATGTATCGTCTTAACAGATAGTCTTTCATCTCTTCCAGGTCGTAGTCTTCCTGCAGGACGACGTAGCCCAGCACGATGCCGTCGAGCATGGCGCCCAGCAGATAGGTTTCCTTCAGCGGATCCTCGGCGCCCAGCTTGCGGAAGATCTCCGAAGTGATGGCCAGGGTGTTCTCCTGGTTGCGGCGCAGCAGTGGCCGCAGCCGATCGGTCACTTCCGGCTGGAAGGCCAGCGAGGTGATGAGCCGCCATTGATCGAGGTCGCGCAGGACGAATTGTATGGCCCCCTCGATCATGGTTTCCAGTTGCCGGAGCGGATCGGGTATCTCCCGCACGGTCTGTTCCATCATGTTTTCCGCCAGCTCGATCTGCTCCTCGATGATCTGGTAGAGGAGGTCTTCCTTGCCGTCGAAGTAATTGTACAGCAACCCCTTGGACACCCCGGCCCGCGTCGCGATCTGGCTTACGGTGGTGTGGGTGTAACCCTGCCGGGCAAACAACTCCAGCGCAGCTTCCTTGATGGCCTCCCTGCTGCGCTGGCGCATCTCCTCGTTCTGGTCTCTCGTCCGGGGCGACATAAACATTGAATGAACGGTCAGTCAAAATTAGGGTGCTCCGGTGCATCTTGTCAAGACCGGGCCGCAAGAAATGCTTCAAAACGGACTTTCCCTGATTTTTACTTTATTCCAGAAGGTAGATTCATTCGGAATATCATACCCCGGCTATCAACAATAACAAGCCCCTGACACGGGGCTAAGCGTTGCTTTTGTAGCTTTGCATAAAGACCGCCCCTGCGTTATGAAGATTACCGAGTACTTCGAGAAGGCCAACGGACAGACGCTGATCTCCTTTGAGGTTCTGCCTCCGCTCAAAGGCGGAAGAATGAAAGCCATTTTCGATTCGCTGGATCCGCTCATGGAGTTCAAGCCGCCCTTTATCGACGTGACCTATCACCGGGAGGAGTTTATCTACCGCAGGCGCTCCAGCGGCTACTACGAGAAGACCTCTATCCGCAAGCGGCCGGGAACGGTGGGCATTTGTGCGGCCATCATGCACCGGTATGGGGTCGATGCGGTACCGCACCTTATCTGCGGGGGGTTTACGAAGGAAGATACCGAGAACGTACTGATCGACCTCAACTTTCTCAATATTAAAAACGTGCTGGCTATCCGGGGCGATGCCCGAAAATTCGACGGCAAGTTCATCCCCGAGGATGGTGGGCACACTTATGCCATCGATCTGGTGCGCCAGATCGAGGATATGAACCAGGGCAGATACCTGGATGAGAACATCGAGAACGGCGACCGCACCGATTTCTGCATCGGCGTAGGCGGCTATCCCGAAAAACACTTCGAATCCCCCAATTCCGAACTCGACCTTTGCCATACCAAGGCCAAGGTGGAGGCCGGCGCCAGCTATATCGTCACCCAGATGTTCTTCAACAACCAGGCCTATTTCGACTATGTGAAAAAGTGCCGCGAGATCGGCATCGACGTGCCCATCGTACCCGGGCTGAAGCCCATCACCAAATTGTATCAGCTCAATTCTATCCCGCGCATCTTTCACGTGGACCTGCCCTCCGACCTGGTCAAGGCCATCGAAGCGGCCGGCTCGGCCGAGGGGCGCCGGCAGGCGGGCATCGAGTGGTGTATCGCCCAGAGCAAGGAACTCAAGGAAGCCGGTGCACCCTGCCTGCACTACTACACCATGGGCGATTCGGCCACCATCCGCCAAATTGTGGAGGCGGTGTATTGATTTAGTAGATGTTAGACTTTTAGACCTTAGACTTTTAGACGTTAGACGGCAAAGGAGTTTTCCGGGGATCTGGAATTGGGAGAAGGGGCCCGGCTGATTGCCGGACAGGGATGTGCACGGTGCCTAAAGCGACCGGGCGTCGAGTTGGGCCTGTTCTTCTTCGGTGAGCAGGCGGGAGCGGATGACGAAGCGCAGCCCCAGCGGGATCTCGGCCGAAAAGCTCGCGCCCCGGCCGGGCACCACATCCAGGGTGAGGTGGGTGTGTTTCCAGTACTCGTACTGAAATTCGGACATGTAGAAGGGGCAATCGTGGACCTCGCCGAGCAATACATCGGACTCGTCCAGGAAAAGCTCACCCTCGGGAAAGCACATGGGGGAGGAGCCGTCGCAACAGCCTCCGCTCTGGTGAAAGATCAGATCGCCGTGGAGTTCGCGCAGTTGGTCAATCACTTTTCGCGCCTCGGGGGTAATGCTAACGCGTTGCATGGAGTAGGGCTTTTTTTTGGTAAAGGGAAAAGCCGGACGGGAAGCTCCCGTCCGGCATAAAACAGCGTACTTGTCGTCGCCGGGGGCCTAGAAGAAGCCCATGGCGTTCTTGTCGTAGGAGATCAGCATGTTCTTGGTCTGGCGGTAGTGGTTGAGCATCATCTTGTGGGTTTCCCGCCCGATGCCCGACTTCTTGTAGCCGCCGAAGGGCGCGTGGGCCGGATAGGTGTGGTAGTTGTTGACCCACACGCGACCGGCCTGTATGGCCCGGGCTGCCTGGTAGGCTTCGTGCATGTCGCGCGTCCAGACGCCGGCCCCCAGTCCATAGAGGGTATCGTTGGCGATCTCGATGGCTTCGGCCTCGTCCTTAAAGGTGGTGACACACACCACGGGGCCGAAGATCTCTTCCTGGAACACCCGCATTTTGTTGTTGCCCTTCAGCACGGTAGGTTCGATGTAGTAGCCGTTCTCCAGGCCTTCCACATAGGCGGGTTTGCCACCGGTGAGCACTTCGCAGCCTTCCTCCTTACCGATCTGGATGTAGTTGAGGATCTTCTCGTACTGGTCGTTGGAGGCCTGGGCGCCCATCATGGTGTTGGGGTCCAGGGGATGGCCCATTTTGATGGCTTCCACCCGCTGCACCACCCGCTCCATAAAGTCGTCGTAGATGTCTTCCTGCACCAGCATGCGGGAGGGGCAGGTACACACCTCGCCCTGGTTGAGGGCGAACATGGCCGCGCCTTCCAGGCACTTGTCGAAAAAGGCATCGTCGGCATCCATGACGCTCTTGAAGAACACGTTGGGGCTCTTGCCGCCCAGTTCCAGCGTGACGGGCACGATGTTCTTGGAGGCGTACTGCATGATGAGCTGGCCGGTGGTGGTTTCACCGGTGAAGGCTACCTTGCAGATATCGGGATGAGAGGCCAGCGGCTTGCCGGCTTCGATGCCAAAGCCGTTGACGATGTTGAGCACGCCGGCGGGAAGGATGTCCTCGATCATTTCCATGAGGATGAGGATGCCCACGGGCGTTTGTTCGGCCGGCTTGAGCACGACGCAGTTGCCGGCGGCCAGGGCCGGGGCGACTTTCCAGGCGGCCATGAGGATGGGGAAGTTCCAGGGAATGATCTGGCCGACCACGCCCAGCGGTTCGGGTACGTTGAGCGAGACAGTGGTGGCGTCCAGCTCGCTGACGGTGCCCTCCTCGGCCCGGATCACGCCGGCGAAGTAGCGGAAGTGGTCGATGGCCAGGGGCAGGTCTGCCGCGGTGGTTTCCCTTACGGATTTGCCGTTGTCCCAGGTCTCGGCCCGGGCCAGGGCCTCCAGGTTTTGCTCCATGCGGTCGGCGATCTTGAGCAGCATGTTGCTGCGTTCGGTGGCCGAGCTGTGGTTCCAGCTTTCGGCGGCTTTCCAGGCTGCGGCTACGGCTTTGTCGATATCTTCCTTGGTGGAGCGGGGAATGCGGGTGAAGGAGGTGCCGTCTACGGGCGACACATTCTCGAAGTAGTTGCCCTTGGCGGGAGCTACCCATTCGCCGCCGATGTAATTCTCGTATTGATCCTTGAAACGCGGGCGTGCCAACTGGTCGGCCTGCGTGGTGGAAGTTGTACTCATGATGTTCCGGTTTTAATCTGAAAAAAGAATTCGTACGTCAGTACGCAGTAAAATTAGTGGCCCGCAGGGCCTGTCTGTTTGAAGTATTCTGCCCATCATTTGAAGAATCCTGTTTTTATACGGACCTTATAAGGCATATTGAAACGGAAAAGAACAAACTGACCGGGTTTTGGAATATTATTTTGCACAAAGGACAACTGTATGAAACTACCCGCGAACTACCGGAACGGAAAAAAGCTGGAGACCCTGGTGGAAGACCGGACCACCTTCCAGCTGGAACGCGCGGAAGTGCACCTCTTTGAAACGCATACCGTAGCGGAGCAAGTGCTGCTGGGGTTTCGGGAGCCGGTGCTGGCCAGCATGCTCACGGGCAAGAAGATCATGCACCTGCAGGGCAAAGCGCCCTTTGCGTTCCTGCCGGGCGAATCGGTCATGCTGCCCCCGGAGGAGGTCATGTGCATCGATTTTCCGGAGGCCCGCTCAAGCAATCCGACCAAATGCCTGGCCATGGCTTTCGAGGAGGAGAAGATCGGACAGGTCGTACAATTGATGAACGAAACCCGGCCCAAAGCCGACGGCAGGGAGTGGCGGAGTTGCGACTACAATTTTCATTTTGCCAATGAGCGGGCCATTTCCCAGATCATTCAGCGCCTGCTCTTTCTCTGTATGGAGAATCATCCCTCCAAGGACCTGTTCGTGGATATGATGCTCAATGAGCTGATCATACGCATCCTTCAGGCGGAATCCCGCACGACGCATTTGCGCGAGGCGGCCGCCAACGAAACGAGCGATCGCTTGGCGCACGTGGTACAGTACATCCGCGCGCACATACGCGAAAAGCTGTCCGTAAAGGAACTGAGCCGGAAGGCCTGCATGAGCGAATCGCATTTTCACCGCGTGTTCAAGAACGAGCTGGGCCTTTCCCCGGTGGAATTCATCAACGAAGAGCGCCTCAAGCTGGCCGCTCGCCTGCTGCTGGAGGCCGGCAAGCAGGTCAGTGAGGTCTATCTGGAATGCGGCTTCAACAGCCTTTCCTATTTCAACCGCATGTTTAAGCGCAAGCACGCCATGGCGCCCAGCAAGTATCAGGCGCGGCGGCAGCAGCAGACCCTCTAAGCCGGAAAATTCACCACCGCACCGAATTTTCCGGCTTAAATGGGGGAGCATTTTATGCTGACGACGAAATGGCTTGGGAGCCATTTCGCACCCTGTCCTGACATCTGTAGGATCGTCATGGATCAGCATTCCCCATTGCGCAGGGTTTTGATGAAAACGCCCAAACCACCTCGCAACGGGTATAACCCACAGGCGGCCGCTGATCGCCTACTCGCGTTCGTAATTCAAAACGGGAGCGAGCCAGCGTTCGGCATCCGCCATGTTCATGCC
>JAJDFU010000619.1 GCA_020528935.1 Saprospiraceae bacterium
CGCCCGCACCCTGAAGCTCAGGGTGCCCAGGGCCCAGACCTC
This sequence comes from Saprospiraceae bacterium, assembly GCA_020528935.1. Lineage (GTDB taxonomy): Bacteria > Bacteroidota > Bacteroidia > Chitinophagales > Saprospiraceae > JAJDFU01. The sequence continues at coordinate 43 of JAJDFU010000619.1, forward strand.
GGAAGTGGGGTTGCGGAAGCTCACGTTTTCGAAGACAAAGCCCTCCCGGATGGGAACCGGAAATAGCGGGGCCTCCGCCGGGCTTTGAATTTTGGGCCGGATATCGAAAAAGTCGAAGAGGTCCTGCAGGTAGAGCGACTGCTCGGCAATTTTGGAGAAGCGGTTCATGATGCTTTGCAGCATGCCCTGCATGCGGCTGAACGATCCGGCCAGAAAGGTGAGGGTACCCACCGTGATCGCACCGCCGATGGTTTGCAGGATGATAAAGACGTACGCCCCGTAATAGGCCAGGGTGCCGATGGCGGAAAGCACACTGCCCACCGTCGCCCGGTTGACAGCCAGCTTGCGGTTGGCCCGGTAGTAGCTGTCGGCCAGCTCCCGAAACCGCCTGGCGATGAAGTCCGACAGCGAGAACATCTTGACCTCCTTGGCGGTCTGGTCGCTGGCGCCGATATACCGCAGGTAGTCCAGTTCGCGGCGCTCGGGGGTCCAGCTGCGCGTGAGGGAATAGGTGCGCTGGTTGAAATGCGACTCGCCCAGGAAGGAAGGGATCACGGCTACGAAAAGGATGAGGATGAGCCAGGGGTTGAAGGCCACCAGCCCGCCCCCTAGGAAGACGACCGTGATGATATCCTGGGCCTGCGACAGCACCTGCGACATGAGCACGGTGCGGCCGTTCGTCTGGCGGCGGGCCAGTTCCAGCTTGTCGTAAAAGTTGGGGTCCTCGAAATGATAGAGATCCAGGCTGGCAGCATGGCGGATCAGCTTTTCGGAGGTCGTATTGGCAAAGAGGTCGCCCAGGAGGATGTCCAGCAACGTAATGCCGCGGTTGAGCAGGTCGGAGAGTACCGCCAGCCCCAGCTCGATGCCAACCATCAGCCAGAGGTAGGCCTGGTCGGCTTCGGGCTGTTCGATCAGCAGGATGATCTCGTCAATGATTTCCTTGCCTACGTACAGCATCGCCAGCGGCATGGCCGATTTGAGCAGGCGCAGGGCAGCCGTGGCCAGGGTCATGCCCTTGTGGGTGTCCCAGATCATCCGGAAGAACTTGGGCAGATTGCGCAGGGCACCCACCTGCTCGCTGAAGGATTTGGTTTTCGGCTTGGTTTTTTTGGATGGCTGGCTCATGCTGGGAATTGAACAGGAAGTCCGGATTGGGGTTTTAATACCGTTTAAAAAATGAAAAGTTGCATGCCGAAAACGAAGTGGTTTGGGACTTCAAACGGCTTCGAGTCGAGCTGAGTGCGTATGCACGGTTTTCATGCCGCTACCCCCCTGCCAAAGGCATGGCAGGCAGGTTATCCTTAAAACCGCATTAGATCGAAAACCAATCGCCATTGGGAAAACAAGACGGAGTTGAAAAAGATTACCCTCATTTTTCACGCCTGCTGGATCTGCTGGCCCTGGAGCGCCGCGAAGACGAGGAGGCTTTTCGCGAGATGGTGGCTTCCAAGCCGCTGGACGAGCGGCGCAAGGAGGGCTATACCTGGCAGCCCGTAGAAGTGGTGAAAAGCGGCTACACCTATGGCGACCGGGCGTTCGTCGAGCTGCTGCATCCGGCTCCGGTGCGGGAGGACGAGCATCAGTTCCGTGCGGGGAAGCCGGTGCAGGTGTTCTCGGTCCAGCCGGAAGTGAAGCGCCCGAATTGCAAGGGGGTGGTCTTTTATGTGAGCGGCCGCCGCATGCGCATCATTCTCAACAGCCGCGATCTGCCCGACTGGCTGGGCCTGGGCGGGGTAGGAGTGGACATACAGTTTGACGCCACCACCTACGAAGAAATGGAAAACGCACTCCACCGTGTGATCAGAGCTCAGGGCGATCGCCTGGCGGAGTTGCGGGCCATTTCCCTGGGAAAAAAGCAGCCGCAACGCGGCCCGCTGCCCGAAATAGCTGCGGACAAGGAGCTCAATCCCGCTCAGCGAGCGGCCGTGCGCTACATTCTGGCTTCCCGGGACATAGCCCTGGTGCACTGTCCGCCGGGTACGGGGAAGACGACCACCCTGGTGCAGGCCATAACGGCCATGAGTGCCACGGAACACAACATCCTGGTCACTGCCCCGTCCAATACGGCTGTGGACGTGCTCACCGAGCGGCTGGCCGATCAGGGGCTTCAAGTGGTGCGCGTAGGCAACATCTCCAGGGTAGAGGAATCCATATGGGCGCACACCCTGGATGTTCAACTGGCCCGGCATCCGGAAAGCAAGCACATCAAAAAGCTCAAGGTCCAGGCCGCTGAAAAGCGCCGGGCTGCCGGCCGCTACAAGCGGCGCTTCGGGAAGGCCGAATACCTGGAGCGCAAGAACCTGTACCGGGAAGCTTCCGAATTGCAGGCCTGGGCGCGACAGCTGGAGGACCGCCTGCTCGATCTCATTCTGGATCAGGCCCAGGTGGTCTGCTGCACCCTCATTGGGTCCGTGCATCCCGTGCTGGCCCGCCGCCGCTTTCGCACCGTCTTCATTGACGAGGCAGCCCAGGCGCGGGAGCCCGCGACCTGGGTGCCCATTAGCCGGGCTTCGCGCGTGGTCCTGGCCGGCGATCCCTTTCAGTTGCCGCCGACGGTGCGCTCGGCGCGGGCTCAGAAGGGCGGCCTGGACGTGACCCTGCTGGAGCGCTGCCTGCCACGCTTCGGGCAGGCAGCTTTCCTGAATGTGCAATACCGCATGCACGAGCACATCATGGGGTTTTCCAATGCCTGGTTTTACGGAGATCGGCTGCAGGCCGATGCCTCCGTGGCCCGTCACCAGCTGGCCGGCCCGGCCGGCGGGCCGTTGGTGTTTGTGGATACGGCCGGATGCGGCTTCGAGGAGGACGAGCACCCGGTGTACAAGAGCAAAAGCAACCGGGGCGAAGCGCTCATCTTGCTGGAACACCTTCGCCAGATGCGGGAACAACTGGAGGAACCTGCTGTACGACTGGCGATACTCACGCCCTACCGGCAGCAGGTGCAACTCCTGGACGAACTAGTGGCTGAAGATCCGGTCCTGGCCGGGCAAAACCTCACCATCCGCACCGTCGACGGCTTTCAGGGGCAGGAAGCCGATGCGGTGTACATCTCGCTGGTGCGTTCCAATGGCAAGGGCGAGTTGGGCTTTCTGCGGGATTACCGCCGGATGAACGTCGCGCTCACCCGGGCCCGCAAGCTGCTGGTCGTGGTTGGCGACAGTGCCACCCTGGGCGGCGACCCCTTCTACCAGGCCTTCCTGTCGTATTGCGAAGAAAAAGCGGCCTATCAGACCGCCTGGTCTTATCTGCAGAGCGGCACTCCATGACAAAAGGCCTGCGAAACGAATTTCACAGGCCTCTTGCACAGACGGTATCGCAGCAGATCAATACGACCAGAGGTCGTGCTCAAAATTGAAGATCTCGCTTTTGATGCGTTGGGATTCCAGCAGGATATCCACTCCGGACACGTAGTCCTGGATGCGTCGATTGTAGACGTTGGATTCCTTCCAGATATAGCTGGAGAAAAAACGCATTTCAAAGAGGTCTTCCCAGGACATGGGGCTGGCGTCGTTGTAAAAGTTGAACACCCGCTCGTGAGCCAGCACCTTGCGCGCTTCGGGGTAATACACCCAGAAAAGGGGCTGTTCGAAGCGAAAGTTGCCGTTGTCGTCCTTGTTGTCGATCATGGGGGCGATGCCCAGGATGCGCACCTGCAGGGTAGAGGTTTCGATGTCGAAGAACCAAACCTCCTTGATGCGGTACCGCTTGATCTCTTCGGGATTGAGCTCATTGGTCACCACCTGCATAGTGGTCTCATAGGTTTCGGGGTCGGTCACGTAGATGGTATCCCGGGAGGCACCGATGCTCTTGACTTCCTCCGGCGTGAAGGGATTGCTGAATTTATCGTCCTCCGTGCTGTACACCGTGATCTCCCCCGATTTTGCCGCATCCATAAGGATGGTAAAGAAGGGGCGGTCCGGGTAAGCGAAGGGAAGATTCATCTTCTCGCGTGTATCGATGACGCGCCAGATGCGTTTCTCCCAGAAAATGTCGGCTTCGCGCACGTTGTCGTAGGGGAGTACGCGCTTCTCGTAAGTGAGGCGGCGCTCCACGATGTCGTCAACCGGCTTCTCCTGCATCGTCTCGCCGGATTCGAGCATCATCATACTGTCGTCGTCCTCCGGAGTCTGGGCGCCCAGGGTGCCAAGCTGAACCAGCATAACGAGCGTGAGTAGTAAGTTCCAAGTTTTCTTCATGACAAAGGTAGTTTGCGGTAGTTGTGTGAGAACGCACTAAGATAACGGTTTCTCAGGAAGCACTATTATATGTGCACGGGCTAAAAAAATCCCGGCACGATTGGTGGATGGGTAAGGTGAGGACCACAATCATGCCGGGAGGAAAAACAGGGATGCAATCAATGATTAATTGATGCGGAAAACAAGGGAGTTAATCTTACGGCCCGCTTTGTCGCCGGGACAGCGGGCTTTGACGTTGTCGAAGTAGTAGGTGTCACCGGGTTTGGCCTTGTTGATCAGCCGGCGGGCGTCGCCGGCAAAGCTTCCGCCCGAGTTGATGGCCGGGACCGGATCCTGGCGTTTGGCTACGTACACCAGCTCGAAGCCCTGGATCTGGCATTTGGCGTCGAAGTCGAAATTGTCGAGCCAGGCGACCAGGCCGCGCTGGGCCTTGAATGTGCCGTTGCCGATCGGGCCGCTGTCCACATTGCCCAGGCGAGCCACCGGGTCGGGGATGCGCTTCACGCGGAAGTCGAACTGGGTAGATGCCAGTCCGCCACCCGCTACGGTAATGGTGGCATTGCCCTGCTGGCTCACGCGCACGTTGTACTTGCCGGTGCCGGTGCGGTTCATCTGGATGCCGCCGCCGGAGCCGCTCACCCGCAGTTGGTTGGTGGATACGCCGGCTGCCGCGATGGATACCGGATTGTCCACACCGATATAGAGTACGTTCATTTTATCTGCCGATACGGTGACCGAACGGCGACCTACTTCGTACTCGAACTCCTTTTCGTAGGTCTCCTCTTCGCCCGTGGTCGGGTTGATGAGGGTGATCGCCACGTTGTAGCGCTTCACGCCCGTGCCCGAGGTGCGGGTCGAATACTCGGCGATACCTTCCTCGTTGACATCCAGCGGATTGCCGTTGACGCGCACCTGCATGTTTTCGTACACGGATTTACTGGAGGCGCCAATGGTGATGTCGGCATTGTAGGTATCGCCGGCAATGACGTAGCTCTTCTCGGCCGATGCGATGGGAATGAAGGCGTCCACCTTGAAGGTGGTCTTGCCCAATTGCTCGACCAGAAAGTTGAGCACGGCGGCTTCGGAGCTCTTCATGTCGTTCTGAAACTTGCGGAGCACCGGAAACAGCGAGGCCACCGGCATCTGGTTGAAGGTGTAATACCCCCAGCTGGGTGCGTCGGACTTTTTCCAGTCCTCGGATATACCCAGGGCGATACTTTTCTCCAGGTTGGCGACCGACTCGTTGTTGATGGCGGTACCTTCCAGCCCTTTGAGGCCGTTGACGATCTCCAGGATCTTATCCCGGTCGGTGCGGATGCGCTCCTCGATCTCGTCGCCCTTGCCCTGGTTGACAAACATCAGGGTGGTGATATCCTTGTTCTTGTATCCCTTGGGGCGACCGGGATAGCGCGCATCTTCGTCGTAGACCCCACCGGAAAGTTCTACCATGGAGTCGCGGACCTCATCGATATAGTCGTTGAAGTCTTCGGAAACCTCAATGATCTGCTTGGCGGCGTCTACCAGCGGCTGGTATTTTTCGCGGTCCTGCTCGGCGTTCTGGTTGAGGGCGGCCAGGGCAAACTCGTTCGATCCGTCGATGATGGAGTTGCTGTTGGCGATGCCCTTATCTATGGAAAAGAAGGCATTGATGATCTCGGCTGATACGTTGAGGGCCAATAGGGCTGTCAACACCAGATACATGAGGTTGATCATCAACTGCCGTGGTTCCTTAGGAATGGCCATGCTTTGCGTTTTTAGCGATTATAAAAAATGGAATGGGGCAGTTGGCCTCGATTACTGGTTGCGGCCCACATTGGACATGGCGGAGATCATATTGCCATACACCTGGTTGAGCGCCGTGAAGGAGTTGTTCAGGGAGCCGAGGTTCTGATTGAGCTGCAGCAGGTTATCCTTGTATTTTTTGGTGTCCTCGGTGGCGTCCATCAGGTCGGCCATGGCCTCATTGATCTTGGAGTAGAAGTTGGACATGGTCTGTACCTGCTGGCTCATACCGGAAAAGTCGGCTTCCTGCAGGGCTTTGAGCGAAGACATGCTTCTCGACATATTTTGCAACTCGCTGAGCATGCCGCCCAGGTGCTGTTCCACCACCTCGCCGTTCAGAGCAGGTGTCTGCGCACCTACCGGGCCTTCCGTAAGCGGGGCGAGCTGGGCGTTGTAGTCGTCCAGGCCGGGGTAGAGCTTGTCCCAGTAGTAGTCGGGTGCCGGTCCGGTGATGCCCAGGAAGAGGAAAATGAAAGCCTCCACCGAAAGACCCACTATCAGCATCTCACTGGCATAGGGCCAACTCTCCAGCTTGAAGAGGGCACCCATCAGTACGATGGCGGCACCTACGCCGATGATCAGGTTTTTCAGATACTTGAATCCTTTGGAATGCAAAAAGCTCATTGCAGTAAATTTTTGTGAACGGTTAGTTATTCCAAGCAAAAAAACCTCTTGAAAAAGAGGCTACAAGTATAATGCAAGGGAAATCAAAAGTTACATGGACAGGCGAAAAAACTGCGGGTATTTTCGCTTGAAATGCAAAATGGATATTGCCGGCAACGGACAATATCCATTTTGCATTTGGCCGGGCCGGGGTTTTAGAAGTCGTTGATCGATCGGCCCATGAAGGTGAGCACGTTGCGGAATCCGATGTAGGACTTGGTGGTGTCCTGGAATTCGTAGTGGCGCGTGCCGTTTTGAAGGAAAAACATGACGTCTTTCCAGGAGCCGCCGCGGATCACCTTGCGCTTCATGGCTTCGGGATCGTCGTCGGAGGCGTCGAAGCGGATGTCGGGGTTGAGGTCGTGTACAAAGGAATAGGCGTTGTCGTCGTAGGCCGTGACGGTCCATTCGGCCACATTGCCGGCCATGTTGTACAGGCCGTAGTCGTTGGGGAAGTAGGCATCTGCCTTGACGGTGTACATGCCGCCGTCCTCGGGATAGTTGCCCCGGCCGGGCTTGAAGTTGACCAGAATACAGCCCTTTGCGTTGCCGCCGTAATAGCCGCCCCCGGGAAAGGGAGCATTGCAGTGGGCGCACCGGGCGGCGTATGCCAGTTCCAACGTGGGGGGGAGGCGGAAAAGACGGGGACTACCAACCACGCGGGCGGCCGCGG
>JAJDFU010000197.1 GCA_020528935.1 Saprospiraceae bacterium
TTCGAGGTTCGGCCATCTTCGCCGGGCTGTGCCTGGTGGTTTTTTTCCAGCCGGATGCTTCCCCCCCACCGCATCCCCTCTGCCCCTTCCCCCTGGATCCGGTCTGGTGAACACCCCGCAAGGGGAGATCATTGCGGTACGCGATATTTATAGACTTCTTCCGTTCGGTTGTATTCGTTGAGCCAGTGCAGAAAGCGGTCCAGAGCATTGGCCTTGAAATGACGGGCAAACTGCAGCCCGGGAAGAAGTTTTCGGACCCGGGCCACCCGTTCGTCGAGTTGTTCACTCCCTATAAAGAGTACGATCTCCGGCTGCCGGTCCGGAGGCAGGGCTTCGAAACGGCGCTCGAGGTAGGGCAGGTCGTATTTCTGCGTATGCACATAGACGACGGGCCATTGGCCGCTGTAATAACGCGGCACAAATAGGGTATCCGGACGGCGCACGTCGTCCACCAGCAGGGTATGGACCGGTTCGGGCTCCTGTTTGAGGGAATACATGGCGCGCACCAGGGCTTCTTTGGGGAAATAGGTGGAAAAAGCCAGCAGGGCAATTCCGTTGATCGCCCAAAAAGCGATCCAGAGCCCCCGGCGTATCCCCGGATTTCTGGTCCAGAAGCGGGAGCTTTGCACAAACCGGTTCCAACCCAGGCTTCCCAGCAGAAAGTAAGCAGGCAGTACCGTAAACAGGAAGCGTTCCTGCTTATTGGGAATGTAGGAATGAAATGCCAGAAACAAGAAAAACCCAAGAAAAAGGGGCAGGTAAGTCCTGAACTTCCAGAATACACCAAAGAAATAAAGCGGGCCCATGGGTCCCAGTATTCCGATCAGAAGCAGCAGGTAGTTGTACCAGGGCAGCACGATGTATTCACCGGAATGGGTGGCATTGTACTGAATGTAGTAGATGACCTTGCCGAAGGGGTCGCCCGTGATCCAGCCTTCCAGCAGGCCGTGAATGAGTCCGATGGGCAGCAGCGTGCCCAGCAAGAGCCAGAGCGCGGGGCGGATCCGGCGGTTGAGCAGCAGCCCCAGCCCCATGCCGGCCCCGAAGAGAATGCTCTGGTAGCGAATGGAGAACGCCAGGCCGAAGCAAAGCCCTGCCAGCAGGGGAGGCAGCCAGGCGTTTCGCGTCCTTTGATCCTTCAGCAGGAGCCAGGCGCCCCCCATGAGCAGCGGTATGCACACCACCTCGCTGAGCGTGCGCACGCTGATGTAGGGCATGAGCCACAATACAGCCGTCAGCAAGGCTGCTTCCCGGGCGACCCGGGGATGCCCCATCGCCTGAGCTATGCGATAGACAAATACGATGGTCAGCAAAGACCACAGGGCGTGCAGAAAGCGCAATACGAGCATTTTCCCCATGGGATCGTTCAGGCCCAGGAGTTCCAGCCCCTCGAACAAAAGGAAAACGAGGCCGGGATACACCAGGCTTCGAAAACTGGTGCTGCCGCCATAGGTGAGGTCCAGCCAGTCGAAGAGATCTCGCCCGTCTGCCCAGCCCTGGGCCACTTCCACCACGTGAAAGTGATCGTCGTGCATGGCATAGCCGTTGGAAAAAAACACGGCCAGCAGGCGGAAGAAACCGCCGAGGAGCAACAGGAGAACCAGGGGGCGCTCTTCCCAGACCGTTCGAATCGCAGCCTTCATCTTTGAGATCCAACGCATTTTTTCTGTATGCTGAATACGGAGTTTTCTGGAAGGGCTTGTTTTTTGGCCCTTACCCGTTTTTCTTTTCTTCCCGCCGCTCTTTTTGCTCCCGGGCTTTCTTTTCCTGCCGTTCCCGCTTGCGCGCTTCCCGTTCCCTTTTTTTTGCCTCGCGCCGTCGTTTCCGGTCTGCTTTGTTCTCGGGGTTCTTTGGGCCAAAACCCAGATTGGAAATGGCACCCGAGATGAGGCTTTGAAGAGAATAGTGAACGATGTCCCGGTTGTATTCCCGTTCCCAGTAGATTTCTCCGGGCCTGTACGACTTTTTCGTCGACAGGTGGTGAGTGGGCACGATCAAATTCGCCAGCCCGATGAGCAATCCGTTCCTGGGGTTTTTGTCTACGACGGCCTGAAAATCCTTGAGCTTGGCCAGTTTGAGGTCTTCGTACTCCAATCGAAGGGTTCCTTCGGTGTGCGATTCGTTGCCCGAAAAGTCGAAAGTCATGCCATTCACGCGCCCGGAAGCAAAACGCAGGAAGGCCAGTCCGGATACAAAGGGATTCAGGGCTTCAAAGGACATAGGGCCCAGGGATCCGTCGACAAAAAAAGCGTGCGAGCCGGCATCCAGGGGGAAGCGATAATTCAAATTCACCTGGCCCTCCCCCATGAGATAGGCCTCGGCATGGGCCCTGAGCTGCGGATTTTCGGCTATGCTGGGGCCGTGATTCGTAAGGTTGGTGATATGCACCCGTATCTGGCTGAGAAACAACCTGCCCGGGGCCTTGGCGCCGGGGGCTTGCATGGCGACCCGCACCCTACCCCGGCGAATGACCGCAGTGTCGATGCGAAATACCAGGGGGCTTTCCAACAGCGCCTCCGTGGGTAGCGGCTTGTACTGAGGATTGATCCGCGCTTCGTTCTGATCCTTTTCGAGCAGCAGGTTGACGTTGCCGATGTCGATGCGCCGAACTACAAAGCCGGTATCGGCCGGCAGACGGTCGTAGTCCATGCCTCGAAACACCAGATCCCTGACCTGCACATCCAACTTGCTGGCCCGAAACCCCTTGATCTCGTTCAACCGCTGCGGGCTTACGACATGACCGTAATGCAGGCTGTCGATAGCCAGAAGCGTATCGACCGCAGAAAGACCCAAAACCTCCACCCGGGCCGTGTACTGCCCTACCCAGGCGGATAGGGTGTCGAGTTGAAGATTGAACTGCCCGACGCGGATCGGGGCATCTGCCTCGCTGCGCAAGTCGAGGAGTGTTGTGCTAAAACCCTTCACCTGCAGCAGAGGCTCCGGCCGGTGGGCTTCGTAAAAGGCAAATGATGCCCTGTCCACTTGGAGGGTATTGATCAGAAAGGCGGGCATCAGGTTAACCGTGGAGTCGGTGAGATCCTGTAAGCCGGCCGCGTCTGCGGCCGTTCGGTCTTCCTGTTTTGCTGCCGCCTGATAATCGGGATTTTGCCGGATCTCGATTTGAGGGTGAGTCAGGGCAAAATAATCCACCTTGAGCTCGTTGCGCAGTACGTAGCGCAGCAGATTGAAGTAGTCGACGGTAAGGTCCTCGAACTGGATGGTCAGGTCGTGTTTGTCCAGCAGAGAGATCCCGGAATACGCATCTGTGGAAGTATCCCGCTGAAATCGCAGGTCACCCAGGTAAACGGACAGCGTAAATACATTGAAGTCGAGGGTGTCCAGCTCAAGTTCATATCGCCCCCGGGTAGTTTCCTGAACCCGCTCCTTCGCATAGGTCAGCAGCCGTTCAGGACCGTAGTAATTGGCCAATAACATCGCCAGGACACATACAATGAGAAGAACACCCAAGATCGCTCCAGCTATGTTCGCTCCCCTTTTCATAGGCTTTGCAAAGCCAGATCGACAGCCATGCCTGCTTTAGTTCGAATGAATGATCGACAGTACGCCCGGACCAGTCCCTTGCTCGGGCAACTGAACGCTACACCCGGGCTCCCATTGTAAAATGGGATGGTTGAATATGCTACTTTAACCCGGATTATTCACGGGAACCCGTGAATAATGACGATAAGCGGCTGAAAACATACTTATACCGTTTAAAAAATAATGCCGCTAAAAATATGACATTTTATCCTTGAAACCGTATTATTTTCAACGCCTCAGGTCAGGGTCTTCGACCCTGGCCATTGCAACATTTGGTGTACCCGAATGCAGGTGGGATAACGATCCTACGCATGGGATTGGCTCATTCGCAATGGATTGATTTTCAAAATCTTGCCATTCGTCAGCCCGCTGGGCGGAAAATTCGGTGAATTTTCCGGCTTAAATTTGAATCCATAGTATTTTCACGGGAAAAAGCACCCTTACCCATGGCCACCACACTCGACACCCAAACCCGGAAGCGCATCCAGCACTGGCTGGACGGCAACTACGATGAAAATACCAAAGCGCAGATCCGCCAATGGCTGGCGGATGAGAAGACGGAGGAGTTGCTGGATGCTTTTTACAAGAACCTCGAGTTTGGCACCGGCGGCCTGCGCGGCGTGATCGGCGTGGGTTCCAACCGCATGAACCGCTACACCGTGGGCTCGGCCACTCAGGGCCTGGCCAACTACCTGCTCAAGACCTTTCCCGGCCAGGCGATCAAGGTGGCCGTTGCCTACGACAGCCGGAACAAATCGCCGGAGTTCGCCCGCCTGTGTGCCGACGTCTTTACCGCCAACGGCATACAGGTATACCTTTTCGATGCCCTGCGCCCAACCCCCGAGCTTTCCTTTGCCATCCGGCACCTGGGCTGCCAGAGCGGCGTGGTGATCACGGCCTCGCACAACCCCCGCGAATACAACGGCTTCAAAGCCTACTGGACCGACGGCTCGCAGGTGGTCGCTCCCCACGACAAGAACATCGTGGCCGAAGTGAAGAACATCCGGGAGGTGAGCGACATTCACTTCGACGGCAAGCCGGAGCTCGTGCAAACCATCGGCAGTGAAGTGGATGCCGAATACCTCAGGACCATCACCGCCAACAGCATCAACCCGGAGGTGATCCGCCGCCAGCACGACCTGAAAATCGTCTTCACCCCCATTCATGGTACCGGGATTACCCTGGTGCCCGAAGCCCTCAAGGCGGTGGGCTTTACCCAGGTAGCGGTGGTTGAAGAACAGGCCGAACCGGACGGCGACTTTCCCACGGTAGTGTACCCCAACCCGGAGGAAGAGGAAGCCATGAGCCTGGCCATGGAAAAAGCCAGAGCGCTGGATGCCGACCTGGTCATCGCTACCGATCCCGATGCCGACCGGGTGGGCGCTGCCGTGAAGAACGAGCAGGGCGAATGGGAATTGCTCAACGGCAACCAGATGGCCAGCCTCATCATCTACTACCTGCTGCAAGCCTGGAAGGAAGCCGGCAAACTGACGGGCAGGGAGTTTGTGGCAAAGACCATCGTGACCACCGACCTGATCGATGCCATCTGCAAGGATTACGGCGTAAACTGCTACAACACCCTCACCGGCTTCAAATACATCGCACAAGTGATCCGGGAGTTGGAGGGCAAGGAGCAATTCATTGCCGGCGGAGAAGAGAGCTATGGCTACCTCATCGGCGATGCCGTGCGCGACAAGGATGCCGTAGCTTCCTGTGCCATGATCGCAGAGCTGACGGCCTTTGCCCGGGACAAAGGCCAAAGCCTGTTCGACTTTCTCACCGAAATGTATCTGCAATACGGCTTCTACCTGGAGGGCTTGCAGTCGCTAACCCGCAAAGGCAAAGCCGGAGCCGACGAGATCCGGGAGATGATGGCCGGGCTGCGAAGCAACCCGCCGGCAACCCTGGGCGGCGTCCGCATTGCGCGAACACTGGATTACCTCAGCCTGATCGAAAAAGACCTGCCAAGCGGCTCCGAAAAGCCGATTGAGGGCATAGGCATCGAAAAATCGAACGTACTGCAATTTATCCTGGAAGACGGCTCGAAGGTGTCGGCCCGGCCCAGCGGCACCGAGCCCAAGATCAAATTCTATGTCTCCGTACATCAGCCGCTGGAAAGGGCCGGGGATTTCCGAAAGACCTTTCGCGAGCTGGAACAAAAGCGAGATGCCATCTTCGAGGATCTGATCTCCTGATGCAACAGGGGTCAAAAGCCGCCGAACCGAAAGGCCAGCCCGCCGCCCAGACCAAACTGGTAAATGGTGGAATAGGGGCTGATGCCGCCGCTCACGCCGCCGGTACCTATATAAAATCCGCCGCCCAAGGCCTCCACAGCCGAAAAAAGCTGGCCCTGCACTTTGAGGCCGACGTAGTCCGTCAGCCAGAAGTTACTGCCCAGGCGCAGCCCCCAGGAAAACTTGGTAGAGGAGGTGGGCTCACCGGCTGCCGGTGACTTGTTATCGGCTATCATCAGGCCGATCATGGCCCCGCCGAAAGGCTCCACGATATCATTGATCGCCAGATAGCGCGTAAGGCCTAAGGAGATGTAATTGATACCCAGATCGATGTCTCGAAACACGTCTCCGTTGCGCCAGTAGTTGACCGGGACGTTGGTATCCATTCGCTGATACTGGAGTTCAATCCCGTAGCTCGGAGCGATCATGTACTCTACACCAACCCCCCACATGACATTTCCTTCAATCTTTCCGTTGAAATAACTGGTGTTGCTGTACCGGGAGTCGAATCGATCGTCGAAGGTGTAGTTGACATAGCCGTTGAGTCGGAATTCCTGGGCCGCAGCCTCCTGAATGGAGCAAAGCCAGCAGCAAGCAACAGCCAGCAGAAGAATAGGCATTTTCATCAGGTGTCTAATTTAGTTTGAAAAAAATTCTTTTATTTTCCTTGTTTCTCACTACCTGCCGGAATCAAAAGCTGGTCTTCCGGTCCACATCGCTACAAAGCGGGAAGCATTCGTCCTTCCCTTTGCTCCACCCGAAAAGGAAGGGCATCCGGCTACTCCCCGTCCACCTCCCATTCGCTCCGCCCCGCCTTGCCCACAAGCAGTGCGATGACCACGGCCATGTACATCTGCCCCCCTACTGCGATAAACATGGCAAGCGAGCGGGCAACCGGCGTCTGCGGCGTAATATCGCCATATCCCAGGGTACTGAGCGTCACAATGGTGAAGTAACTGATATCTGCCTGTGAGGGCGTACCCTCCTGGAATTCAAATGCACCGGGATCATTTCGCACGCAAACGCCTACGATCACCGCAAAGAACAGCCCGAGCAGCAAATACCCGCTGATGGCCGCCAGAATGACTTCGAGCTTCACCTGTTCTTCGAGCACGATGTTGCGGATCAAACCCCAGACGCCATAGGCAAACAAAAGCAGACTGAACAGGTCGGCCAGAGCAGACAAAGCCGGCCAATCCCACAATCCCCCTGTCCATTTGACGGCAAAAGCGATCAGGGCGATACCCAGTGCGAACCGCCAATATCGCGGTATGTTCAGCACGACCAACAGGTAAATCGCCACCAGGATAACTTGCCGGAGCCAACCGCTTGCATGGGGATCAAAAATGGGGATGATAAAAATGATCAGAGACAGCAACACAAAGAGCACATAGGTATTGATGTGCTCCTGCAACCACCTTAAGGTTTTTAGATCTTTTCCTTGCCGCTTCTGCATGGGGAACGGATTAGCTGCCTCCAAGGTAACCATCCGGTCCGTTTTCAGAAACCATTCAAAAAAAGCCCTGCCGGGGAGGCAGGGCCTTTACCAGGGGTTTTTTGTCTGTTTAGTTCGCTTAA
>JAJDFU010000410.1 GCA_020528935.1 Saprospiraceae bacterium
AAAAGACCATGTGGCGCGGAGGCATTGTGCGGTGTTGGCCCGTGGGCGGCCTGCGGATCCAAAGGCAAGTGGGAGGGTTAGAATGAGGGTTAGTCAGCGGGTCCGCCGGCAAAGTGGATTGGGATTACAAGGATTGGTAGTTATCCTTGTTCGCCATGCTTCTGTTCGCGGTACTTGGCCTTCAGGATCTCGTTGCGCCGGCGAACGGACGGCTTGGTGAATTCTCTGCGTTTGCGCAGTTCCTTGAGCACTCCGGTGTCCCGGAATTTGCGTTTGAAGCGCTTCAGCGCGCGATCAATGCTTTCATTGTCTTTTACTTCTACGATCAGCATAAATGATTCCTCCGTGTTTTGGTTAAAAAAAAATTACGATTCTGCGTGATCAGCCTGCGTGGCACTGGTGGATGCCTCCGGATTCTTTTCCTTGTGAAAGCGCATCTCCAGGTACTTGTTGGTGAATCCGACCTTCTCGTACAAGAACTTGGCCGGATTGTCGGGCTCCACATGCAGGGCAATATCCCCTTCGGCCACTTCGATGGCTTTGTGCATGAGTTTTTTACCGATGCCCTGCCCCCGCACGCTCTGGTCCACGGCGATGTACACCAGGATGTTCTCCGGGATATAGCCCGACATGCCCGTACGGTTAATGACGACCACGCCGACCAGTTGATCCTCGAGGTAGCCGCCCACGACGAAACCGCCCGGGCTGGGAAACTCCTTGAGTGCATACGCTATGGCCCGGCGGATGTCCGCCCGGGCGTCGCCGAACTCGTCGAGGTGTTGAAGCAAGAAATCGGTTAGTTCCTCTACCTTCGGGCCGGTTGGGGGATCAAAGGCCGTATAAAGCTTGATATCCATAAATGAAGATGCCTCTTTTTTCAAGAATTTCAACGACTTGCAAAGGTAGGCATCTTATAGCAGACCCCCAAAGTTGCCGGCAGTCCGTACAGGCGCAGCACACACTTATTACACGCGTCACTTATATCAACTCTTTTTTTTGGCGATTAGTTCCCGGGATCGAGCCCGTGCGGTATTGGAAATGGGGCGGAGATTGCTCAATTTCCGCTTCTGGAATACAAACCTACCACTATGGATCAGCAATGGCTCAACATACTCGAATCGGCAGGGATCATCCTGGCCATCATCGGAGGGACGATCGTGATCGCCCTGGTGTTCAACTGGTTTTTCCGGCGCTACATCCGCCGTTCCTCGCTGGTGATGCGCACCGACCCCACCAACTACCAGTTCCTGCGGCACGCCATCACGGCCGTGATCTATGCCGTGGGCTTCGGCTGGGCCCTGTCCACCCTGCCGCAGATGAAATCGATCACCAATTCCATACTCGCCACGGCGGGTATCCTGGCGGCGGCCGTGGGCTTCGCCTCCCAGCACGCCCTGAGCAACATCATCAGCGGCATGTTCATCGTCCTGTTCAAGCCCTTCCGGGTCAACGACCGCCTCTATCTGCGCGACGACAGGTTCAAGGGCGTAGTGGAGGACATCACCCTGCGCCATACGGTGATCCGCGATTTTCAGAACCGGCGCATCCTCATTCCCAATTCGGTGATCAGCGACGAGATCATCCTCAATGCCGACTTTGAGGACGACAAGGTGATCTCCTGGGTAGAGGTCAACATCAGCTTCGATTCGGACATCGACCTGGCCCGGCGCCTCATCCGGGAAGAGGCCGAGGCCAACCCCCTCACCCTGGACGGCCGCAATCCCGAGCAGATCGCTGCCGGCGATCCCGTGGTGCGTGTGCGGGTCGTCGATCTGCTGGAATATGCCCTGCGCCTGCGCGCCTGGGTCTGGACGCGCGACAATGCCGATGCCTTTGCCGTGCGTTGCGATCTGCTGGAAGCGATTCACAAGCGATTCCGGCGCGAGGGCGTAGAGATCCCTACACCCTACCGCACCCTGGTGGAAAAGAAGGAGCTGCCGCCCAACGCCCGGCTGGAATCCGCTGCTCAATAGGGGGTGAACAGCTGGTGCTCGTAGCACCACAGCCACTGTTCGCCCGGTTCGGCCGAGGCGACCACCGGATGGCCGTCGGCCTGGAAATGCCTGGTGGCATGGCGGTTGGGCGAAGAGTCGCAGCATAGGGTGGTGCCGCAGCTCTGGCAGGTACGCAGATGCACCCAGCGGCTGCCCGTTTTCACGCATTCCGCGCAGACTGCCTCGCCCTCAGGCGTGCG
Organism: Saprospiraceae bacterium; assembly: GCA_020528935.1. GTDB lineage: Bacteria > Bacteroidota > Bacteroidia > Chitinophagales > Saprospiraceae > JAJDFU01. The sequence goes on from JAJDFU010000410.1 coordinate 2,195, forward strand.
GATGGTCTCCAACTGGTCCATATGAGCACAGGTCTTGGCTTTCATCGGCTCGTCTTTTGGCCGGTAAAGTAGGTAGAAATCAAAAGGTGCGCGCGCGATCTCAGAGCAACTTTTCGAATAAAACCCTTTCGGGGAATGCCGGAATTGCGTACTTTTGCAACCGCTTCAAAAGGAAGCGCCAGCAAGTTCGCTGCTGACGAGTCGGGTGATTAGCTCAGTTGGTTTAGAGCACTGCCTTGACAGGGCAGGGGTCAGCAGTTCGAGTCTGCTATCACCCACGAGTAGGTTTGGGTGTGCGTGTGGGTGTGAATGATAACCCCACACTCAAACCCAACCCCA
>JAJDFU010000552.1 GCA_020528935.1 Saprospiraceae bacterium
TATCGTCGAGGTTGTTGAATGCTTTCATCTATTGTGTGTTTTTGCAAGGAGAAGACGGCATACGGTATGCGCCTTAGTCTCGTGGGCTAGGAGATGTGTATAAGGGGAAGCGAGCAAAGCTTGCGCCGCTTTTTGGAAGGCGTTGACCTGCAAGGCATTGAAGCGCTTGTCTTAGGTACCGGCGGAGCTTCCAAGGCGGTCGTTTACGCCCTGGACCAGCTGGGCATCCCGCATCAGCGCGTTTCGCGCCGGGCCGGCCGGGCGGAGCTGGTGTACGAAGAACTGGACGAGGCCTGCATACGCCGCCACCGGCTGATCGTCAATACGACGCCCCTGGGAATGTATCCCAACGAACAGCATGCGCCGCCCTTGCCTTATGCCGGCATAGGAGCCGGTCATTTTTTGTACGATTTGGTTTACAATCCTGAAAAAACACTATTTTTGATAGAAGGGGAAAAACGCCTGGCCCGCATCCACAACGGATTGCGCATGTTGCACTTACAGGCCGAAGCCGCCTGGGCAATCTGGAATAACAGGCCATATTCCCGTACAGACTAGCCGAAAAGACCGCATGGACCATACAGGAAAGCCCGTACCGACCAAACACGCCGCCATTGAAAAGATGGTGGAATCCTTCCGGAAGAACCCCGTTGTTGACTTCACCAATACCCGCGTTGCCTTTGCGCACAAATCCGACCGGGAGTTGCGCAAAATGGCCTGGCTGTTCGGCCTGATGAACAAGCACTGGCTCGTAGGCATAGGCTCCAAGTTGGGCATTGCCGCCATACGGATGCATCTGCCCTTCGTGGAGAGCGTTGTCAAACACACCATTTTCGAGCAGTTTTGCGGCGGCACCTCTCTGGAAGAAAGCCGGCCGACCATCCGGAAGCTCTTCGACTCCAGGGTGCAGACCATTCTGGATTTCGGCGCGGAAGGCAAAGAGACGGAGGCCGACTTCGAACAGACGAAATCCGAGAACATCCGGGCCATCGAGTTTGGCGCCGGCCACGACAGCGTACCCGTCGTGAGTACCAAAGTGACCGGCCTGGCGCGCTTTGGGCTGTTGGAAGAACTGAAAGGACAGGAACCCGAAAATGAAAAGCTGCGGGCCGAGTGGCAAACCGTCGTGGATCGCCTGGACGAGATCTGTGCTGCCGCCGCCAAAACGGATGTGACCGTGTACATCGATGCGGAGGAAACCTGGATACAGGACAGCATCGACGCCCTGGCCAACGAAATGATGGCCCGCTACAACCGGGAGCGCGCTGTGGTCTTCAATACCTTCCAACTGTACTGCACCGACCGGCTCGAGTATCTGAAAACCTCTTATGCGCAGGCTCGCCGGGGCGGGTACCTGCTCGGGGCCAAGCTGGTGCGCGGCGCCTACCTGGAGAAGGAGCGCGAACGGGCCGAAGAAATGGGCTATCCATCCCCGGTGCACGAAACCAAGGAAGCCACCGATGCCGACTACAATGCGGCCGTGCAGTTCTGTGTGGAAAACTACGAGCACATCGCTTTTTGCAATGCCAGCCACAATGCGGACAGCAACCTGCTGCAGGCCGAGCTGATCGCCGAAAAAGGCATTGACCGCAAACATCCCCACCTCTATTTTTGTCAACTATACGGCATGAGCGATAACTTGTCGTTCAACCTGGCAAAAGAGGGGTATAACGTATCCAAATACGTGCCCTACGGCCCGGTTAAGGACGTGGTGCCGTACCTGATCCGCCGGGCACAGGAAAACTCCTCGGTCACCGGGGATATGAGCCGGGAGTATCAGCTGGTGTGGAAAGAAATGAAGCGCCGGGGGCTTGCCTGAACCGGCGGGATCCCCCACGCCTCTGGATAATTCTAAAACAGGCAGACGGGCAAGGCATCGAAGGGAAAATGCCGGGGTCACGCCCAAAGTGCATTTGATGTTGTTTTTCTGCCATCCCTCCCGTAGTTTGGGAGCAGAGAAGTGCCCGATGGTGCTTCAAACGAGATAAACACGCTAGGTTCTAACCTACAACACACTCAAGTCAGGACAATCCCATGAATAGTGACGAGGCTTGGCGTAAACACCAAACCCTAAACGGATTTGCCTATGCCTGTAGGGATACGCTTTCTACTACTAACGAGTACGGTCCTTTTCCTGGGATTCTTTTCGGCCCACGCCCAGAACGAAGACTGCCAGACGGCCGAGGTCATCTGTTCGGATGACACCTTCAGTACCAACCCCCTGGGTACGGGGATCAACGATTTTGAGAATCCCAACAACGATCCCGGATGCCTGCAGCCGGGGGCCGGCTCCAGCATTGTGGAAGACAATGTGGACTGGTACTACTTCGAGTTTCGCGAGGACATGCCGCCCGGGCTGACCATCGAATTCACGATCGATCCCGTGGACCAGGCAGCCGACTACGATTTTGCCATCTGGGGTCCCGACCTGTCCTGCGACAGCCTGGGGGAGCCGGTGCGCGGCTCCTTTGCCTATCCGGGCTGTATCTTTTGCCCGCAGACGGGGCTCGGCATGGGCCAAACCCACAC
>JAJDFU010000404.1 GCA_020528935.1 Saprospiraceae bacterium
CCCGACTGGTAGCGGTAGGACTCGATGAAATTTTTGTGATCGGTAACGCCCGGCGGTGGATTGCCAAACGCCGGATTCTGGTAGTAGGTGAATTTGCTCAGATCGCGGTCCAGAAAGATATGTGACTGCACGGGAATCCGGTCGCAAAAGTCGGGATTCTGCCCGTGGGAGCAAAAACCATCGATGGAATCGGCATTGTAAGTGAATACGGCATGTCCGTTCGGATAACTGCCAATGAAATCGTCATCAATGTTGCCCAGGTCAGTGTCAGCCCAGAAGCCGTGGTAAAAGGAATCAATGGGTTCTACCGCCCGGTTGAATACCTTGTACTGGGTGAAGATGGTGCGATCGAGCAGCGAAAGCCCGGAACAGGACAGCGCAAAAGTGGTCAGCTGGATTTCTGCTTGTATCGGATCCGGGGCGTTGGTTTGCCGGTGGATGTCTCCGTTGTCGTTGAAGATCGTCCAGTGAATGAATTCCGGTACGTCCGGTACGTCTTCTACCCGGGGATAGTCACCGTCGGCCGGATTGTACATCCCATCGCCGTTGACATCCTGGAAAGGGGCGAGTCCGCCGGCATAGTCGGGCAGCTCAAAACCGTTATACGCCTCGAAGAAGGGGTTGCCCAGGCCCGGCCAGGCGTACACGGCGGTGATGGGCCAATCGATCACGCCATCCTGGGCGTGATCCTCGATATGGGCCTCCACCTCATAGCGCCGCACCAGCCAGGCCCGGTTGAACTGTTGGCAAGTGAGTGAATCGGTGTTCCCCGAGTCGTCCAGCGGGCCGGGATAGAAGTCATAACTTCTACTGTTTGCACCATACGTCTGGGCGGCCACCTTGAACGCGCCCCCGTCGTCGATGCCGCCCAGCCAAAGGCCGGCGGCAAAGACCGTAGTTGTTTTCGGCCGGCCGGGTTCGGTGCTTATCCGGAAGCCTGCTTCACGCGAATCGAAAAACAAGTCTCCGCGCACGGGAAGGATCGCCTCGATCTGGCCGGTTTGCAGGGTGGTGAACTGGAGGTCGAGGTCCATGCAGGCCTGCGCCGTGCTGAGAAAAGGCAGAATACTGCTTAGCCAGTATATTAGTAGGTAATTTAGTTTCACAGGTTTTATTTTTGGAATAAAAAATATTGGAATATTGTATTCCGGGCAATGCTATTTAATAAAAAGTCAGCCATCTGACAGACTCCTTGCACACGATTACCGGACCGCGTATCTTTGTCCTGGTATGCAACACCTACACCATCATCATCATCATCATGCTGTTTCCGGGCATTGGCCGAAGGGCAATGGGTGACGCTGCGGTGTGTGCTGCACAAAAAAGGGTTGCCGGCTACCGGCAACCCTTTTTTGTGCATGCAACCATTTGGCTGAAAACGTATTGAGAACAGAGAACACCCGGGCTGCCTCTTGGCGTTTTTGCCCGGAGGGCAGCGTTAACCAAGACCGAAGCCTGCAGCCCTGCAACCCAACCCAAAACGGATGTAAAAACCACCCGACATGCAAACCCGACTACAACTCGCCGTACAGAAATCGGGCCGCCTGCTGGAGGGCTCGCTGAGCATCCTCAAGGAGTGCGGCATCCGCATCGACAACGGCAAGGAGCAGCTCAAGGCCAGCGCCCGCTCCTTTCCCCTGGATGTGCTCTACCTGCGCAATTCCGACATTCCGCAGTACGTGCACGACGGCGTGGCCGACATCGCCATCCTGGGCGAGAACACCGTGGTCGAAAAGCAGAAGCCCCTGGAAATGGTCCAGGCCCTGGGCTTTTCCAAGTGCCGCCTGAGCATTGCCCTGCCCAAGGGCACGCCCTGGAGCGGCCCCCACGAGCTGCAGGGCAAGCGCATCGCCACCTCCTACCCCAACACCCTGCGCCAGTATCTGCAGAGACACGAGTTGCAGGCCGACATCCACGAGATCTCCGGCTCGGTGGAGATCGCGCCCAATATCGGCCTGGCGGATGCCATCTGCGACCTGGTGAGCACGGGCAGCACCCTCTTCAAGAACGGCCTGGAGGAGAAGGAGGTCGTCCTGCCCTCCCAGGCCTGGCTCGTGGCCAATCCGCAGTTGGTAGACGAGAAAAAAGCCCTGCTCGATCAGCTGCTCTTTCGGATCCAGAGCGTACTGGAAGCCCGCAACAACAAATACCTGCTGATGAACGCCCCCGACGAAAAAATTGCCGACATCATCGGCATCCTGCCCGGCATGAAAAGCCCGACGGTCATGCCGCTGGCCACCGGGGGCTGGAGTTCCATCCACACCGTGATCGCCGAGGACCGCTTCTGGGAGATCATCGACGAACTGAAGCGCCAGGGCGCCGAGGGCATCCTCATCATTCCCATCGAAAAAATGATCCTGTAATGAAGGTGTACCGCAATCCATCTCCCGACCAGTGGGCCGGCATATTGAAGCGGCCGCAGTTGAACACGCAAAGCCTGGAACAGGCCTCGGCTGCCATCCTGAAGGAAGTGCGTCAGGGCGGCGATGCGGCCCTGCGCTTTTTTACTGCGCAGTACGACAAGGTAGAATTGACGGAACTGGCCGTGCCGGCCGCTGAGTTGCAGGCTGCGCAGGACGCACTGCCCGACGAACTCAAGGAGGCCATTCGCACGGCAGCCATGAACATTCAGCGCTTTCACGCCCGCCAGTTGGAGCGGGTCCAAAAGGTAGAGACCATGCCGGGAGTGACCTGCTGGCGCAAAAGCGTGCCCATCGACCGGGTGGGGCTTTACGTGCCCGGCGGCACGGCCCCCCTCTTTAGCACGGTGCTCATGCTGGGGATACCGGCGGTGCTGGCCGGCTGCGAACAGGTCGTGCTCTGCACCCCGCCGCGGAAGGACGGCGGCGTGCATCCGGCCATCCTCTTTTCGGCCCGGCTCATCGGCATCGAGCGGGTGTACAAGGTGGGTGGAGTGCAGGCCATCGGTGCCATGGCTTATGGTACAGCGACCATTCCCCGGGTGTACAAGATCTTCGGGCCGGGCAACCAGTACGTCACGGCTGCCAAGCAACTGGTAGCCCGCGAAGGCATCGCCATCGACATGCCGGCCGGCCCTTCGGAGGTGCTGGTCTGCGCCGATGAGACCGCCCGCCCGCGCTACGTGGCCGCCGACCTGCTCTCGCAGGCCGAGCACGGCCCCGACAGCCAGGTGGTGCTGGTGGCCCTGGATGCCGGACTGCTGGAGGCCGTGCAGCAGGAAGTGGAAAAGCAATTGAACGCTTTGCCCCGCCGCGAGATCGCCGAAAAGGCCCTGCACAACAGCGCACTGATCCGGATGGATGACCGGCAGCAGGCCCTGGCCCTGATCAATGCCTACGCGCCCGAACACCTCATCCTTTCAGTGGACGAAGCCGGGACCTTTGCCGAAGGCATTCGCAATGCCGGCTCGGTCTTCCTGGGGCATTACACTCCGGAGTCGGTAGGCGATTATGCCTCGGGCACCAATCACACCCTGCCCACCAATGGCTTTGCACGGACCCACAGCGGCGTCTCGCTCGACAGCTTCGTCAAGAAGATCACCTTCCAGGAACTCAGCCCGGAAGGCCTGCAGGCCCTGGGCCCCAAAGTGGAGCGCATGGCGGAAGCCGAAGAACTGATGGGACACAAACAGGCCGTGCGGGTGCGGCTGGAGGAGTTGGATGGATAGATGATAGACTTGTAGACAGTAGATATGGTGACATTTTTTCTGGTGGGCACAATCCCATCCTTCATACAAAGGAGGGGGCTGGTTCGGAGGGGCTTCAAGGCCCTCCGAAACTGGGGGAAGCGTTGCCCTGATCTCGGCGGGCCTTGCGTCGCCGGAGCCTCGGAGTCGAATGCTTGCATGATGACATGCAGAACGCTCCCTTATTACCGGGCTTTTTAAAGACCATAAGCTTTGTTGCCAATACAGGTAGATGATTAATCATGCGCAGGCTATCGATCTGAATACGATCCGTCTGGCAGCGGCTAAAAACGACCTATGGATTTGAACGACCTCATACGACCCAACATACGAAAGCTGCGGCCGTACGCCACGGCCCGCCACGAATACGGGGGCGAGGCCCGCGTCTTTCTGGACGCCAATGAAAACCCGTTCGATACGGGCCTGAACCGCTACCCCGACCCCTTGCAGCGCGCACTCAAGCAGCGAGTAGGCGAGTTGAAAGGGCTTCCCCCGGAGAACATTTTCCTGGGCAACGGCAGCGACGAGGCCATCGAGCTGTTGCTGCGCATCTTCTGCGAACCGGGGCGGGACCACATCATTACCCTGCCGCCCACCTACGGCATGTACCGGGTAGCTGCCGACATCCACGGGGCCGAAGTGGTAGAGGTGCCGCTCAATGCCTCCTTTCAGCCGCCGGTGGAGGCTATCCTGCAGCAGGCCGATGCACACAGCAAGCTCCTTTTTCTGTGCAGCCCCAACAACCCCACCGGCAATGCGGTGGAAGCGCCCCGGGTGGAAGCCCTGCTCCGCGACTTTCCCGGCATCGTGGTCGTGGACGAAGCCTATGCCGATTTCTCCGGCCGGCCCAGCTGGACCCGGCGCCTGACCGGGTTCCAGAACCTGGTCGTGCTGCAGACCTTCTCCAAGGCCTGGGGCCTGGCCGGCATCCGCCTGGGCATGGCTTTTGCTGCCGCTCCCCTCATCGAACTGTTCAACAAGGTGAAACCGCCCTATAACCTCAACCAGCTCACCCAGGAGAAAGCCCTGGAGGCCCTGGCCCGGCCGGAGCGGATGCAGCAGCAGCGACAGGCCCTGCTCAACCAACGCACCATCGTGCAGCACTGGCTGATGGGGCTGGACGTTGTGGAGCGCGTCTATCCTTCGGAAGCCAACTTCCTGCTGGTCAAAGTCGCCGATGCGGACGCTCTGTACGACTACCTCGCGCAGCAGGGCATTATCGTGCGCAACCGCTCGCGCATGCCCGGCTGTGCAGGTTGCCTGCGCATCACCATCGGCACGCCGGAAGAAAACGAGGAACTCTTCCAGGCGTTGGTCCGGTATCATCCAGAAACCACCACCTCACAACCATAAGCCATGCAAAAGATCCTTTTTCTCGACCGCGACGGTACGCTCATCCTGGAGCCGGATGATCACCAGGTAGATCGCCTGGACAAGCTGGTGTTCTACCCCGGTATGATCCAGCAGCTGGCCCGCATTGCCCATGAGCTGGACTACGAGCTCGTGATGGTCACCAACCAGGACGGGCTGGGCACCGATGCCTTCCCGGAGGAGACCTTCTGGCCGCCTCACGAGCTGATGATGCGCACCCTGGAGGGCGAAGGCATCACCTTCCGCGAGGTGCTCATTGACCGCACCTTCAAGCACGAGAACGCTCCTACCCGCAAGCCGCATACCGGCCTGGTGGAGCACTACCGCAGCGACGGGTTCGACCTGGCCGGCAGTTTCGTGATCGGCGACCGCCTCAGCGATATGGAGCTGGCCAGGAACCTGGGCGCCCGCGGCATCTGGCTCAACAACGAACCCGAACTGGGCCTGCGCGACCTGCAGGCCGATGAGGCATCCGTTCGTCAGACCATTGCGCTGACGACCCAGAGCTGGGCCGATATCCGGGACTTCCTGCGCCTGCCGCCCCGCACGGCCGGATTGAATCGCCGGACCCGCGAAACCGACATACAAGTCGCGCTCAATCTGGACGGCAGCGGACGGGCAGAGATCCAAACCGGCCTCGGCTTTTTGGATCACATGCTCGAACAGCTCGCCCGGCATTCCGGCTGCGACCTCCGGGTGCATGCCCGCGGCGACCTCCACATCGACGAGCACCACACCGTTGAGGATACGGCCCTGGCCCTGGGTGAGGCCTTTGCACAGGCCCTGGGCGACAAACTCGGCATTGAGCGCTACGGCTACCTGCTGCCCATGGACGACAGCCTGGCCCAGGTGGCCCTGGACTTTGGCGGGCGGCCTTGGCTGGTGTGGGAGGCCGACTTCCGGCGGGAAAGGATCGGAGACCTGCCCACGGAGCTCTTTGTTCACTTTTTCAAATCTTTTTCCGATGCGGCCCGCTGCAACCTCAACATCAAGGCCGAAGGGGTGAACGAGCACCACAAGATCGAGGGTATCTTTAAGGCCTTTGCGAAGGCCGTCAAAATGGCGGTGCGCCGCGATCCCGAACACCGGGTATTGCCGAGTACGAAGGGGGTGCTGTGAAATGGATACCGGTTTTTTTCCCCGGCCAACAGTCTGCCGCCAACCCGCCCGGCAGGACGACGATACCCAATACCCCCTGCGCCACCTCAATTCAGTAAGCGCGACGAACCATGACCGCGATCATCAACTACAATGCCGGCAATGTGCGTTCGGTACTTTTTGCCCTGGAGCGCCTGGGCGGCGAGGCCGTGCTGACGGACGAGCCCAGCGCCATTCGCTCGGCCAAGCGCGTCATCTTTCCCGGCGTGGGCGAGGCGCGCACCACCATGACCTATTTGCAGCGGACGGGCCTGGACAATCTGATTCGAAGTCTCACCCAGCCGGTACTGGGCATCTGCCTGGGGATGCAACTGCTGTGCACCCACAGCGAAGAGGGCGACACCGACTGCCTGGGCATCATCCCGCAAGAGGTGAAGCGCTTCCGGCCGCAGCGAGGCGAAAAAGTACCCCACATGGGCTGGAACAGCATCCGCGATCTCGAAGGGCCCCTGCTCCGACCCGGGCTGGAAGGTGAATACGTCTATTTTGTGCACAGCTACTACGTGGAGCAGGGCCCCTGCACCACGGCGGTCAGCGATCATATTCTGCCCTTCAGCGCTGCCCTGCGGAAGGACAACTTTTACGCCACCCAGTTTCACCCCGAAAAGTCGGGGGTGGTCGGAGAGGCCATACTGAGGCGTTTCTTGAAACTGTGAGTATTTGAGAGGGAAGCCTGACGCCCGGGAACCCTGAAGCAATGAAAGCCTGAATTCATGAATCTCATTCCCGCCATTGATCTGATCGACGGAAAATGCGTGCGCCTCACTCAGGGCGATTACGCCCGCAAGAAAGTGTACAGCGAAGACCCGCTGGAAGTGGCCCGGGCCATTGAAGAGGCGGGGCTCAGGCACCTGCACCTGGTGGACCTGGACGGCGCCCGGGCCCGGCGCATCGTCAACTGGAAGGTGCTGGAGCGCATCGCCGCGCATACCGGGCTGTGGATCGATTTCGGCGGCGGGATGAAATCCGATGACGACCTGCGCATCGCGCTGGAGTGCGGGGCCAGGCAAATCACCGGTGGAACGGTTGCCGTAAAAGCTCCGCATTTGTTTTTGCGCTGGCTGGATGCCTATGGGCCGGAAACCATCATTCTCGGAGCAGATGCCCGCCGCGGCAAGAT
>JAJDFU010000357.1 GCA_020528935.1 Saprospiraceae bacterium
CGTCGCCGGCCGGTGGTCCCGCCAGGGATGTGGAAGCCCGGTTTGTTTCTGTCCGTCCTTGTCCCAAAAAAGAAATGGCGTACCTGAGGACACCACTGCTCACCAACCCAAATCGCCATAGTTCGAACAGTAAAATGCGTAAATGATGGGAGATACCCGGTCCTCGATTGCGCCGGATCGAAGGCTGACCGCTGCTTCATCCATGACCATGTGGGCCACCATATCGCCCATTTGGCTGCAGGAAGCAGGTATCCGGGCTCGCATGTCGGGCGTGCCGATGCCTTTCTGCAGGACCTCGCTCACCGCCTGCCGGACGGCCGCTGCCTCCAGGGGAAGCCCGAGGTATTCCAGCAGAAGTGCCGCAGAGCCGATCGCCGCCATGGGATTGGCGATGTCCTTGCCGGCGGCCTCCGGCCAGGTGCCGTGCACGGGCTCGAAAAGGGCCTTGGCCCCGCCCATGGAAGCGGAAGGCAGCAAGCCCAGGGAGCCGGTGAGTACGGCGGCCTCTTCGCTGAGAATGTCGCCCACCAGGTTGCTGGTCAGCACGACATCGAAGGCAGAAGGCTTGAGCAACAACTCCATAGCCATGCGATCGGCATAGAGGTAGTCGACCTCCACCTCCGGAAAATCGGCCTGCATTTCCAGTACGATCCTGCGCCACAGGCGCGAGGTTTCCAGAACGTTGGATTTGTCCACCAGGGTCAGGTGGCGCCGTCGCTGCATAGCGTACTCGAAAGCAAGGCGCGCGATGCGCTCGACCTCCCCCAGGCTGTACACACCGGTATCGAAGGCGCGGTTTCCCTCTTCCTTACGGCCGCGGTTCCCGAAGTACAGGCCGCCGGTAAGCTCCCGCACCAACAGGAGGTCGACCCCATCGAGCAGCGCCTCCTTGAGGGGCGAGAGGTAGTGCAGTTCGCCGAAAAGACGCACGGGCCGGATGTTGGCGTACAGGCCGAGGGCCTTGCGCAACTGCAGAATGCCGTCTTCCGGACGCGGCTTGGCCTCCACCTGGAAGTCGTAAGCCGGGCTGCCCGTAGCGCCGAAAAGTATGGCATCGGCTTTCTGGCAGGTCTCCAGCGTTTGCGAGGGCAGGGCCTCGCCGGTTTGTTGGATCGCGACATGGCCGATCAGACCGGGAATGAATTCCCATTCGTGTTCGAACCGGTCTCCTATGGCTTGCAGAACCTTTACGGCCTGGTCCAGGACTTCGGGGCCGATGCCGTCCCCCGGCAGGAGGGCAATGCGCTTCTTTGCTTTTCCGGTCATGGGGTTATACCTTTTGTGGCCTCTAGACTTTCAAATATATTTGGCAGGAAGCCCCGGCCAAAATCAAATTGAAGGCAAGCTACGAGTTCAAACGAGGGCTTGTTTGTTTTAACAGTTTGGGAGTCAAACTTTTATAAGTCGCCTATTTACAATGGCCAGTCAGAAAACGGATCAGTTGCTCCGGCTCATTGCCTCGCTCACCAAGGCCGAAAAACGGCATTTCCGTTTGTTTGTGCGCCGCAACCAGGCTTCGGACAACCTCTTGTTCTTGCAGCTCTTCGACTTTTTGGACAAGCACAAGGAATACGATGAAGAGCTGCTGCTGCGCAAGCTTCCCGGCATTAAGAAGCGGCAATTGTCCAACCTGAAGGCGCATTTGTACCGGCAGCTGCTCACCAGCCTGCGCCTCCTCCATACCCAGCATGCCCCGGACATGCAGCTGCGCGAGCTTCTGGATTACGCCCGCGTTTTGTACGACAAGGGCCTGTACCGCCAAAGCCTGGAGATGCTGGAGCGGGCCCGCGAACGGGCCGGGCAAGGGCATTTTCACGCGATCCTGCTGGAGATCCTCGACCTGGAGCAGCAGTTGGAAGGCCAGTACATCACCCGGAGCGTGACGGGCCGGGCCGAAACCCTCACGGCGGAGGCCGAATGGCTGCACCGCACCTTTGAAGGGGCGCAGAAGTACGCCCACTTGTCGCTGAAGCTGTACAGCCTGTATCTCAAGGTGGGCTATGCCCGAAATGAAAAGGACTACCATTTCGTTCAGGCTTTTTTCAAGGCCAACCGGCCGGCGATCCCCTTTGGCGAACTCGATTTCCTTGGCAAGGTCCACTACTGTCATTCGCACATCTGGTATCACTTCATCGCGCAGGAATTCCGGCACTGCTACCGCCATGCCTTTCACTGGGTGCGCCTGTTTCACCGCGAACCGGAAATGATCCAGCTGCATGCTTCCCTTTACCTCAAGGGGCTGCACAATCTGCTCAATGCCCTCTTCAATATGTGGTACTACGACCGATTCGTAGAAGTACTGGATGTGCTGGAGGACTTTCCCAACCACTATCCCATCGGCCGCGAGCGCAACATCGAGGGATTGTTCATCATGTATCGCTACACCCACCTGATCAAAAAGCATTTCATCGAAGGGTCCTACAGCCAGGGCTTGCAACTGGTGCCCGAACTGGAAGCCCTGCTGGTTGAAAATCCCTATTACTGGGACGACCACCGGATCATGTTGTTTTACTATCGCATGGCCTGCCTGTACTTCGGCTGCGGCCATTTCGATCGCTGTATCGAGTTTCTCAACCGCATTATTCAGGCCAAAAATCCCGATTACCGGGAGGATATCCAGTGTTTCGCCCGCATCCTTAACCTGATCGCTCATTTTGAGCTGGGTAACGGGCAATTGGTGGAATACCAGGCCAAATCGGTCTATCGATTTCTGGCCAAAATGGAGGATCTGCAGGCGGTTCAAAAAGAAATTTTCCGTTTTCTGCGGCGCACCCTGCGCATGCGTTCCGGCGAGTGGCAGGAAGCCTTTGAGCAGCTCAAGTTCAAATTGGAGCAGCTGGAGCACAACCCGCTGGAGCGCCGTCCGTTTCTGTATTTGGACATCATCTCCTGGCTGGAGAGCAAGCTGGCCGGCCAATCGGTACAGGAGGTGGTCCGGGGCAAGTTTGCCCGGCGCGAGAAGCGCCGTCTGCCGGCGGGCTTACTGAGCCGACTGTAAATAATGCGGTGCGCGTATCTTGTACTCTGCATCAGAAACGGATCTATGAATCGCAGTACACCAATTGTCCTTTTGTTGCTGAAGGTATCGCTTTGTGCCAGCCCGCTTTGGGCGCAGATCAACGGGGTCATAACCAACGAAGCGGGAGAGCCACTGCCATTTGCCACCGTCTATGTAGAGGGCACCACCCAGGGCACCACCAGCAATCCGAATGGGGCCTACAGCCTCGAGCTGAAGCCGGGAAGCTATCAGCTCGTGTTTCAGTACCTGGGCTACCGGCCCTATACGACCGGGGTGGAATTGGGCGCTGAGGGTGTCCGGCTGGATGTTACCCTGCAACCGTACGCGGTGGACCTGCAGGAATCCGTCGTTCGAGCCGATGCCGAGGATCCCGCCTATCCCATTATCCGCAAGGCCATGGCCAAACGCAAGTATTACCGCGACCAGGTGCCGGCCTACCGCTGCAAAGCCTACGTGAAGGGCAACATCAAATTTCTGGACGCCCCCGAGAAGTTCATGGGGCGCGAGCTGGGCGACCTGGGCGGCACGCTGGACTCCAACCGCCAGGGCATCATCTACCTGGCGGAGTCCACTTCCCGTTTGTCGTACCGGGCGCCGGATGATTACCGCGAAGAGATGATCTCCACCAAAGTGAGCGGCAACGACAACGGCTTCGGCTTCAATCGCGCCTCCCAGATGGATTTCAACCTTTACGAAAGTTATGCCGACTTCAACCGGCAAATCGTAAGCCCGATCGCCGGCAACGCCTTCGGTTACTACAGGTATCGCCTGGTCGGTTCCCTGCCGGGCGAATCCGGACAAACGGTACACAAAATTGAGGTCATTCCCAGGCGATCAGAGGACCCCGTCTACCAGGGCTACCTCTATATCGTGGATTCGCTGTGGAATATTCAGCAGGCCGATCTCATGTTGCGGCAGGGCGCCATGAAGATTCCGGCGCTGGATTCCCTGCGCATCCGACAGGTGTACGTGCCGGTGGAGGAACCGGACGTCTGGCGCCTCTTTTCCCAGCACATCGATTTCACGGCCGGCCTGTTCTCCTTTCGGCTGGCCGGCAATTTTACCGGCATTTTCTCGGAATACGACCTGGATCCCGAATTTGAAAAGAACACCTTCGGCGGGGAGGTTTTTCGCGTAGAGGACGGCGCCAACGAATTACCCATGCTGTATTGGGACAGCATACGGCCGGTGCCGCTCACCCCGGAAGAGCGGCTGGACTACATCAAAAAAGACAGCCTGCAGGAGATCCGGCGCTCCAAACCCTATCTCGACTCCATGGATCGGGAACAGAACCGCTTCCGGTTTATCAATCTGCTTGCCGGCTACGACTACGAGAACAGCTATCGCAAGCGGGAACTGGAGGTGAGTTCGCCACTCACCACCATCCAGTTCAATACGGTACAGGGCTGGAATGCCGGGCTCTCGCTCAACTACCGGCAGGAATACGGTCCCTATAGTACGCGCTGGTGGGAGGCCGGCGCCCGCCTCAACTACGGGTTTTCCGATCGTCGACTGCGCTACGCCGGTTCGTTCACTTATCGCTTCGAGCAGATCCACCGCACGCAGCTTCGCCTGAGCGGGGGCGTGGACGCCGCGCAATTCAATGGAGAGAACCCCATCAGCCCGACCGTCAACAGCCTGCTCACGCTGATCAACCGGCGCAATTACATGAAGCTGTACGATCGCTCTTTTGGCGCAGTGGCCTTCCAGCGGGAACTGGTCAACGGACTCCGGCTGAAGACCTCGGTGGAATACGCCCGGCGAAGCCCATTGGTCAATCAGAGCGACTACAGCTTTAAGGATCGCGACAGCCGGGCGTATCTCAGCAACGACCCCCGGGATGCCCTGCAGTTCGATCCGGCTTTCGCGGCTCACGAGGCGCTCCTGTGGACGGTAGAGCTGCGCTTTCGGTTCGGGCAGGAGTACGCCTCTTACCCCCGGCGCCGCTTCATCCTGAACTGGAAAGGGCCCGAAGCCCACCTGCGCTATCGCAAGGGGCTGCCCTGGGCCGGCAGCGAAGTGAATTACGACCACCTATCGGCCTGGCTGGAGGAAGTGTACCAGCCCGTAGGCGTGGCCGGCTACCTGACCTATAATCTGGGAGGCGGTGGCTTTCTACAGCAAAATCGCCTCTTTTTTATGGACTTCGAGCACTTCCTGGGCAACCAGACCATCTTCGGCAACCCCGAGCGCTACCTGCAAACGTATCTCCTGCTGCCGTACTACGACTACTCTACGGCCGGCTGGTACGGGCGCGCCATGGTGGAGCATCACTTCGACGGCTTCCTGCTGGACAAAGTGCCCGGTGTGCGCAAGCTGGGCTGGAAGGTGGTAGCCGGCGCCGGATTTCTCTACACCGAGGAGCAACAGGACTACCTGGAGCTGCGGATCGGCATGGAAGATATCGGCTGGAGCGTGTTTCGCTTCCTGCGGGTGGATGGCGTGTTCAGCAGGAACAGTGCCGGAGATTGGGATGGGGGATTCGTGCTGGGCCTCAATTTGCCGGCCAATTAGAAGATCTCAGGCATCTTCGGCATCCAGCTGGGCGAGGTAGATGAGGATGAAGCCCACGAGTACCATGACCACCTTGACCACAAAACCGAAAAGCCGGCCGATATCGTCCAGCCAGGCCAGGAAGCTGAATTGCAGCCCCACCAAGCTCAAAATGATCGCCAGCAGACCAAAGCCTGCCAGGAGAAAGCCGATGAGGGTAAGCCACGCTTTGCTTTTCTTCATATCCGGAGGGATCTGTGCGGGGAGTATATCCTTTACAGCGGTGGTAAAATTAGTAATTTTAAGCCCCCTAACGAATTGCTGAAACCGGCTTATGATCAAAATTGTCGAGTGTCCGCGCGATGCCATGCAAGGCATCAAGACCTTCATACCCACGGAAAAAAAGGCCGCTTACCTCAATGCCCTTCTTCGCGTGGGGTTCGATACGCTGGACTTCGGCAGCTTTGTTTCGCCCAAGGCCATTCCTCAAATGCGCGATACAGCAGAGGTGCTGAACCAGCTTGATCTGAGCCGGAGCTCCACCCGCCTCCTGGCCATAGTGGCTAACCGGCGCGGGGCGGACCAGGCCGCGGCCTTCGAGGAAATCCAATATTTGGGCTACCCTTTCTCCATATCCGAAACCTTTCAGTTGCGCAATACCAACGCCACCATAGAAGAGTCCCTGGACCGGGTGAAGGTAATCCAGGACATCTGCCTGGCGAAAAACAAACAAATGGTAGTGTATATCTCCATGGGCTTCGGCAACCCCTATGGCGATCCCTGGAATGTGGAGACCGTGCAAAAATGGGTCGAGCGTCTGAACGAACTGGAGATCCGATATTTTCAGTTGTCGGACACCATAGGGGTAGCTACTCCCGACAGCATCGCCTATCTCTTCAGCCAGCTCATTCCAGCCTATCCCGACCTGGAGATCGGTGCCCACCTGCACACCCAGCCGCACAACTGGCGCGAGAAGGTGAAAACGGCTTACGAAAACGGCTGCCGACGCTTCGACGGCGCCATAAAGGGCTACGGCGGATGCCCCATGGCCAAGGACGACCTGACAGGCAACATGCCTACCGAGCACCTGGTCCGGTTTTTCTGCGACGAAGTGGGAGAGGAGTTGTCGATCGATCGCGAAGCTTTCCGGGCGGCCATACGCATGAGCCAGGAGGTTTTCCCCCTATAGCCTTCGGCGAAACGCGGTTTTTGCCAAACGTTTTTTATTTTTCCGGTGCAACTAGATTGCCAAGAAAATCGAACGAACCATGGCTAAAACGATGCAGTGGTATCTCGACAAATACGGCGAGAGCCATCAAAACCATACCAACAAACTGATCCACTGGATTTGCGTACCCGCTATCATGTTTAGCTTGTTCGGCCTGTTGTACGCCATACCTTTTCCCGGAGGGCGCGGCCTGTTCGCCAACTGGGCCGCCGTGCTGTTGCTGGGGGCGCTCATCTACTACCTGCGCTTGTCCATTCCCATGTTTCTGGGCTTTCTGGTCATTGGCTCCCTGCTCTTGCTGGGCAATAACGCCATTTACGAAGCCGTAGATCGCCAGGCGGGCAGCCTGGCTCTGATTTCTCTGGGCATTTTTGCGGTAGCTTGGGTGGGGCAGTTTATCGGCCACAAGATCGAAGGGCAGAAACCTTCTTTCCTGGAAGACGTGCAGTTCTTGCTCATCGGGCCCGCCTGGCTGCTTCACTTTGTGTACCGGAAAGTGGGCATTCAGTACTAACCCGGATTATTCACGGATTACCGTGAATAATGACGATAAGTGGCTGAAAACA
>JAJDFU010000533.1 GCA_020528935.1 Saprospiraceae bacterium
TGGGTGGGTTGCTCGTGGTGGTGTTGTCTGGAAGTATCGTGCCTTCTTGGCCGGCTACGACATCGCCCTGTCTGATCTGCAGAATTCCTCCCGTTTTCAGAGCGGGTTTGAGATCGCCGCCTGGTACATCCTCAAGATCGAGAAAAAGCCCGAGGTGACGCCCAATATCGTCTGCCCGCATTTCTGAGATACACCAAAAATCCCCGGCGAGCGTTTTCCAGCAAAACCAATTACCCTGCCATGAGAATTTGTCTAACCCTGTTGGTTCTTTTTGCCGTAGTCAGTGCATATGGGCAGCCCATCCACCAGGGCTCCTACAACAAGAAAGTGCAAACGGCCAAATTGGCCATGGAACGGTACGATTACGCGCAGGCGATCGAGAAGTTTGAGGTGGCCTACGAAGACGGCGACAAGCCCGACTCCCTGTTGCCCTACATGGCGGATCTGTACTTCAAGACCCGCGACTACGGGCGCGCCGCGCGCTACTACCGGCGCATCCTGCGCAAGGATAAGACGGGCAAGTACAACCATCTGTATTATCAATACGGACGCGCCCTGAAAATGGACGACAAGTACGACGAGGCGGAGGAAGCCTTCATCGAGTTTTTGGCCTACAACGACAACGATTCCCTGGAAACGCTGGCCCGCGCCGAACTGGAGGGTATCCGTATGGCGCCCAATATGCCCGAAAAGAGCCGGGGCGTGGAGCTGGAAAACATCGGGCGCGATGTCAATTCCAAGCAGAGCGAGTATTCCCCCATCCTCAACCCGCAGGAAGAGCTGCTCTATTTCGTGGCCTTTGACACGGACGATCCCGTGGCCATGCTCGAAGATGGCGTGGCTGAATTCCCGGCCCGCGTGTTTACGACCACCAAAGAAGAAGAAGGGGACGACTGGCAGGAACCTGCTCCCCTGACCACCAAGGTGAACCGGGAAGACGAGCACGTGTTCAACGTGACCATTTCGCCGGCAGGCGACCGGCTGTACTACACCCGCGGGCTCATTGAGGGCATGGAACTGTTGTCCAGCAAAATGTACTACAGCGAAGGCCGCGGCACGAGCTGGAGCGGTGCCCAAGAGGTGCAAGGTATCAACGGAGAGTACATCGTGAAGAACCCCACCGTGGGCGAGCTGTTCGGCCGGGAGGTGCTCATTTTCTCCTCCGATATGCCGGGCGGCTATGGCGGCTTCGACCTCTACTACGCCACCCGCACCGGCGAAGGTGAATACGCCGATCCGGTCAACCTGGGCAAGGTGATCAACACCCTGGGCGACGACGAGACGCCTTATTACCTGGATGGCACCCTGTACTTCAGCTCCACCGGCCATCCCGGCCTGGGTGGCTTCGATATCTTTTTCTCCGTTTGGGACGGCAGCAACTGGAGCGAACCCCAAAATATGGGCAAGGGCTTCAACTCCCCCGAAAACGACCTCTATTTCACCATGGACGCCTCGGGTTACAACGGCTTCATGGTATCCAACCGGGCAGGGGAAGGCAACCGATCCCTGCAAAACCGCACCTGCTGCTACGACATTTACAGCTACAGCATACCCGAGGTGTATATCGAGCTGGTGGCCGGCATTTTTTCCGAGGACAAAAAGCCCGTAAAAGGCGGTACCGTGGCCCTGTACACCATGGAGGACGACATCCCCGGCTCGCCGCAACGCAAGAACAATCCCAAGGGCAACCGCTTCGATTTCGAACTGGCCAAGGAGATGCCGTATATGGTAGTGGCCAGTGCTCCGGAGTACTATCCGGATACGGCGACCCTCAATACCGTGGGGATCCGGGAGTCCAAGACCTTTGAAGAGCGTTTTTTCCTGAAGGCCAAACCCAAGCCTGCACCCGAGCCCGAATTCGACACCATCGCCATAGAGGAAGCTATCGTGCTCGAAAATATCCTCTACGATTTCGACAGCGATCGCATTCTCCGGGAAGCGGAATCGGACCTGGAGGTGGTGTACGAGCTGATGGCCGAGTACCCGGAGATGAAGGTCGAGCTAAGTTCGCATACCGACAACCGGGGCGACGACAACTACAACATGGACCTGTCGCAGCGGAGGGCCGAGTCGGCGCGGCGGTGGCTGGTGCGCAAGGACGTGCCGCGCAGCCGCATCGAAGCCAAGGGCTACGGTGAAACCCGCCCCTACACGGTTACTCCTCGCACCGCCGCCCGGTACGACTTCCTGAAGGAAGGCGACGTGCTGACGGGCTCGTTCATCAACGGGCTGAAAAGCAAGGAGCAGCAGGAGATCGCGCACAATCTGAATCGTCGGACAGAGTTCAAGATCCTGGAAGGGCCCAAGACGATCACGATCAAGCGGACGCGCCTGAAAAAGAAAGAGAGCGGCCAGGCGCCGGGGCGCAACAAGCAATACCGGGAAAAAAGCTCCTTTTACCCCCAGCCCGGCAGCGGCACCCTTACGATCAGCCCCTTGTCTACACCACGCGGCATGACATGCCTGCAGGGCCTGCCCGGCCTGCACTTTTCGGCGGGGGGGGGCCGATTCGGAAC
>JAJDFU010000568.1 GCA_020528935.1 Saprospiraceae bacterium
ACGCCCCTAACTTGCGGGCAGAGTCCTATAAAATTGGCCTCAACGCTCCTCAACCATTGCGCGCAACGACTGTTGGTCTGACATGCAAAAATATAGAACTCCGATCGGGATGGGCCGCGTGCTGCAGGCCGCTGCTGCGTACAACATCCTGTGGGTGGCCTGGGCCGTGCTGTTTCCTCATCATTTTTTTGACTGGACGGGCATGGCACAACCCACGCATCCCATGATCTGGCAAGGCATGGGCATGGTCATTGGCGTCTACGGCCTGGGCTACTGGTGGGCCAGCTTCGCCCCGGTGCGGCACTGGCCCATCGTGGCAGTGGGCTTTCTGGGAAAGATCTTCGGCCCGCTGGGCTTTATCTTCAATTATGCCCAGGGCCTGGTGCCGGCTTCTTTTGCCTTCACGCTCATCACCAACGACCTCATCTGGTGGATACCGTTTTTTCTCATTCTTCGGGCTGCCCAACAGGCCGGCTGGCCTTTGCGTGAGCCTGCGGGCCAGCCGGAACCGGAAAAAAGCAGACAGCCGATCCGAAGGGGTGCGAGAAAGCTTTCGTAAATTCCACCTCCGAAACCAAAACCCACCTGCATGAAACCCTGGCTCAAATGGACGCTCGGCATCCTGGCCGTGCTGGCTGTCGCACTCTTTTTTCTGTTTCGCTGGTTTCAGGGCTATACCAAGTCCTTTAGCCCGGAAGAAACCGCAACCTACACCCAGGACGGCATGGATGTCGCCGTCTTCTACAACCGGCCTTACAAAAAAGACCGCGTGATCTTCGGCGAATTAGTACCCTACGGTGAAACCTGGCGCACCGGCGCCAACGAAGCTACCACTTTCGACACCAAGACCGACCTGCTTGTGGCCGGAGAGCCCCTTCCGGCCGGCCATTATACCCTCTGGACGGTGCCCGGACCGGAAAGCTGGCAGGTCATCTGGAACGGCAAAGACTATTCCTGGGGAGTTAGCTGGGGAGCCAAAGCAAGTCGGAAACCGGAATTCGATATTCAAACGGTGGAGGTTCCCGTGCAAAAGCTATCCGAAACGGTGGAGCAATTCACCATTTCCTTCCCAAACGGAAATATGGCACTGAGCTGGGACCAGACCCAGGTAATCGTGCCTATGCAAGTAAAGGGCCAAGAGAAACCCACCACCCATATGGAGAATATCACCCAGTTTTTCGGTCAACTCACAGCTGAGGAGGCCGAGATTCGCGCCCAGGAAGGGCTGCCCAACAATCAGGTTTCCTTTGCCGATGCGGTAAAGCGGGCCGAGCAGGCCGTGCTGCACAGCACCAAGCCGGAATCGCCCCGCGATCTGGTGGCGAGTATTGAGGAGCTGCCTTCCGAAGAGGAAGAGGTGGTGAAGACTATCCGGGAGTTCATGGCGGAAGCCACCCTGTATCTGGTGCCCCGGGAGCCGGATAGGGAAGCCCGCCCCCGCATCTTTCCCCCCGAGAACGGCGAGTCCGTAGCGGACAACTGGGTCTTTTACTTTAAGCTTCCCACCTTGTCCGATCACCTGTACTGGGCCGTAGTCGATCGAAGCGGAGCGAAAGACCCCTACTGCTACGGGTTTAATTAGTTATACCGTTAAAAAAATAAAAATTCTCATACCGCTTCCAAATGGGTTAAGGATAAAATGCCTCTCTTTAAGAATATGACATTTTATCCTTAAAACCGCATTAGGCCATTAGAGGCTAGACGGTTAGACGAGGATATCTCTATTTCCACGTCTAACCGTCTAACGCCTAAAAATTCACCCGTCCGTAGCGGGTCCCGTCGTCGTAGCGCACGATGAAGGCGCGGTTGTACCCCACGGCACGGGCCTGTTCCATGGCCTGAATGGCTTCCCCTTCGCTGAAGAAGTCGCCGATGAGGATCCGGTGCAGGCCTTTGGCCAGAATGTATTCGGTATCCATACGGCCCAAGGCCTGTACATTGGCAAAGCGTCCGGGCTGGGTACGGGGGTCTTTGCGCGTAGCCATCACTTGTACCTTGTAATAGCGGCCCTGGTAGCGCGGCGCCGAAGTGGTGTATTCATAGTTGTCGCCGGGCGAAGTGCCTCTTGCCGTGTATTCATCGCCTGCTTCGCCTATGGCCGGTGGAGTGTCGCCTCCGGGCGTGGGTTCGGAGGGCGGCATGGGCGGCTCGCCTATACCCTCGTCGGGATCCGTCACCGGACCGCTTCGATCGAGATATACGGGTTGGCCGTAATTCTCGAGCGATGGGTCGGTGGTGGATACGGTGTAAACGGACGGCTCGTGCTCCGGGCTGGTCACTTCGATCTTGTAGTTCTTGTTGGGCTCCAGCTCGAATTGGTACTCGCCGGTGGGAAAGGTCTGGCTGCTCACCAGCAGGTCGCCCGTTTCGGACGACTCATAGACCGATACGGCCAGGTTGGGCACGATGGTGCCGGTGAGCTGATCAAAAGCCTGACCGCGGAGGCTGAGGGCCTGGCCGGGCAGGCTGATCTCCAGAATGTCGTCGTCGGCCGTGCTGGTCTTGGCGCCGGACAACAGGCGATTGGAGGTTACGAAGGCCCGGCCGCCACTGGCGGTATAATAGTAGTCGTCGGCCGGCGAGTTGATGGGCATGCCGGCGTTTTCGGGTTTGGTCCAGCGGCGCAACTCTCCCTGGGTTTTAAAGACGTCGAAGCCTCCGATGGAGGGCTGACCGTTGGATGCGAAATACAGCATACCCTCATTTTGATCAAAAAAGGGCGTGACCTCATCGCCGAGGGTATTGACGGAGGGGCCCAGGTTGATGGGGGCAGCAAAGGCCAGTGTGCCGCTGCCGATGCTGCGCGAGGTATACCACAGGTCCATCTCCCCTATGCCGCCGGGGCGATCGGAGGCAAAGTAGAGGATCTCCGTGGAACCCTGGTGCACCACGGTCGGCTGGCTGTTGGTGCTGCCGGGGGCGTTCACCATATCGGGCAGGCGCTGGGGCTGGCCCCAGCTGTTGTTTTGTCGCTCGGATACGTACAGTTGGCAGCGGCTTTCCTTGAGGTTATAGGGTGTTCCGGCTTCGCAAATGGTGAGGTAGATCCGGCTGTTGTCGGGCGCCAAAGCGGTATTGGCCACATGGCCATCGCGGAATACCGGTATGTTCTGGGGCGTGGTGCCGGCGCTCCATTGGCCGTTGGCTTGTCGCTGCGATATGTACAGTTCGGCCTCCCCGCCCTGGGTAGAGGCATAGAGCAGTTGATTCGCATAGGGAGTAGGAGAGAACTCATCCGCCGCTGTGTTAATCGTTTTGCCGGGGTACTGCAATTTGTACCCCGGGGCGGGTTGCATATTTTTTCCCAGTTCGGCGCCTTTGATCTCGTTCTGCAGGATGATATCCAGTTGTTGCTTGCCGGCGCCTTTGTAGGTGTTGCCAAATTCCCGGAATGCCTGAATGGCCTGATCGTATTTGCCCTGTTGCTTGAGAGCGCGAGCGTATTTGAGGCCGGCCAGCGGAAAGTCTTTGCGATCTTCCAGGGCATTGCGGTAGGCGTTGGCGGCGCCGGCGTAATCGCGCATCCGGCTGTAGTTTTCGCCGGCCTGATAGATCAGTTCCGTGCGCTTCTTTTTCTTGTTCCAGGCTTGCTCGTAGGTTTCGGCAGCACTGGCGTAGTCGCCGTTTTGCTCCAGCTCTTCGGCCTGCTTGCGCAGTTTTTTCCAGGATTGGCTGTGCGCCGGCAGGATCAGGAAGGCGAATGCGAGAAAGAACAGGGTGTGTTTCAACATGGTTTTGTGATTATGTATTGGGAATGAAAGGGAGCAACTGCGCCACCACCGGGGGATAATACCGGTGTTCCAGCTGCTGCACCTTGCGTGCGATATCTTCGGGCGTATCCGAAGGGCTGAGCGTACAGGAAGCCTGGTAGAGAATTTGCCCCTCGTCGTAGCGGGCGTTGACCAGGTGAATGGTCATTCCGCTCTGGTCGTGGCCGGCAGCTTTCACTGCCCGATGCACATGCATGCCGTACATGCCTTTGCCCCCGAAATCCGGCAGGAGGGCCGGATGTATGTTCAGCATGCGTCCTTCATAGGCCTCCACCAGGTAGTCGGGGACTTTCCAGAGAAAACCGGCCAGTGCGATCAGGTCTATTCCTCGCTCGCGAAAATGCGGCAGCAGTTCCCGGCTTTGGTAGAATCCTTCCCGGTCGATCACCCGGCTTTCCACACCTTCATTCCGGGCCATGCCCAGAACGGGCGCATCCGGCTTGTTGCTCACCAGCAGGGCGACCTCCCCCTCGGGATGGGTCCGGAAGTACTGTATGAGCCGGCGGGCGTTGGTGCCGGAACCAGAAGCCAAAATGGCGATGTATTTCTTTTTTTTCATAAAGGCCCGGCCTGTTTCAGCTGGAAGGAGGTCTGGCGCATCTGCCGCGCGGGTGTTTTTGCAAGAGCTGACTGAATGACAAAAACAGCCCACCCTTGCAGGCATTGCGCTGCAGCAGCTTGAAAGATATGACTTTTGCCGCGTTTGGGGAAGTTAGGAGCGCAGCTTGCGGTACTTGTCCTGGTTGGCCGGGTCTACTTTGGACATGACGTTGATGAACTGGGATCGCTCCTGCAAGCCGGCACCCTTGAAGATCTCCACCAACTCATTGGACTTGGCGTTGTTGAACATGATCACGATCATGGCGTTGCGATAGGCCTGATTGGACTTGTTGATCATTTCCAGGGCTTTGACGATGATGGCCCGGGCCGCCACGGGATCTTCGTACATAATGTCCAGAGCCTGGCGGTGGTAGTCGTACCAGGCTCGCCGGTAGTCGCGCATGCGCGGGTCCAGAAAGTTCTGAATGATCCAGTATCGGTTTTGGTTGCCGTCGGTGGAGCGCCAGCCGCCCACTGCTTCGGCCACGCCGGCGGGCACGTCATTGAGGACGTCCTGCGCTTTCTGGAAATAAGGCTCGCCCCCAAAAGGGGAAAAGGAATCGTAGTCCAGCCCCAAAATGATGTACACGTAAAAGGAGAGTACAGATACCAGGTTGTTATTGAAGGTATTTTCCGAAAAAAACAGGGGCTGGAACTGCTCGTAGCTGAAGGTGACGGTTTTGTCGATGTGGTTGAGCAAGGTCGTTTGATAGTCGCTGTTGAATACCGGCCGGGTGGCGGATATGGCGATCTCCGCACGGAAGGAGGTCGGCCCCAGCTCTTCCTGCAGGGTGAGTTGGAGGTTGCACCGGATCCGCTCTTCCGTTTGGTAGAGGTCTTCCGTCCATTTCTGGTTGTTGAGGAATTCCTGCAGGGCCTGCTCCAGGGTTTGGAACACCTTGGGGTCCACCACCTGTCTCTTTTGATAGTTGACCTTCACCTGGAAGTCCACTTCCTGGGCGACCGCCCATCCGGCGGAAAGGGTGAATACGAGAGCGAAGAGTAGACGCATCATAAGGAGGTCTTGTTTTGTGATCCGGCCCGTGTGGGCTTCATGAGTTCGGCAGCTGCCCGCAGTATGTCGCGAGCTACGGCCTCTTTAGTTTTTAACTCCAGCGCGGTGCGCTTATTGTTCCGGTCGAATAAAGTCACTTTGTTGGTGGTCCGTTCGAAGCCGGCCCCTTCATCGCGCAGGGAGTTGAGCGCGATGAGGTCCATGTTTTTGCGCTCCAGCTTGCTGCGGGCATTGGCCTCCTCGTTCTCGGTTTCGAGCGCAAAGCCCACGATGAGCTGCCCGGGCTGTTTTTGCCTGCCCAGGGTCGCTGCGATATCGGGGTTTTTTACCAGGGCGATGGCCGGGGAGGCTGCTTCGGTCTTTTTGATCTTCTGTTCGGCCACTTCGGCCGGGCGATAGTCGGCCACCGCGGCGGCCAGGACGGCCAGGTCGGTACCGGGAAACTGCCGGACGGCGGCATCGAACATCTCCTGAGCGGTTTCCACCCGTTCTAGCTCGATCCGTGGGTGGTGCACGCCCAGGGCAGATGGCCCCAGCACCAGTTTCACGGAGGCTCCCATGGCAGCGGCGGCCTCGGCCAGTGCTATGCCCATGCGGCCGGAGGAGCGATTTCCGATAAAGCGGACCGGATCGATGGGCTCGTGCGTGGGGCCGGCCGTGATGAGTACTCGCTTGCCGTCTAGGAGTTGTTGCTCGCCGAAGTGCGCTTCCAGCATCGCCTGGATGTCTTCCGGTTCAGCCATGCGGCCTTCGCCTACCAGGCCACTGGCCAATTCGCCCCGCCCCACCGGAATGAGCGTATCGCCGTAGCTCTGCAGGCGCGCCACGTTGGCCTGTGTGGCCGGCTGGTTCACCATATCCAGGTCCATCGCCGGCGCAAAGGAGACGGGACAGCGGACGCACAGGTCCCACGCCGCGCCCCTGTTGTCCCCGAGACCCCGCGCCATCTGACACCACGTGTTGGCCGGCGCCGGAGCGAGACAATAGGCATCTGCCCAGAGGCCCAGTTCCACGTGGTTGTTCCAGCCGGCTTCGGAGCTTACCTGCGCATGTACGGGCTTTCCCGAGAGGGTGTGCAGGGTGAGGGGAGTGATAAAAGTAGTAGCTGCCGGCGTCATCAGCACCTGCACTTCGGCCCCCGACCTGACCAGCAGGCGGGTCAGCAACGCGGATTTATAGGCCGCAATGCTGCCGGATATGCCCAGGATGATATGTTTTCCGGTCAGGGAAGACATTGACCCACGCGCCGTGGCTTAGTCCGAGTCGTTTTTCCGTTCGGCGTAGCGGTAGTAGAGGTTGTTGTTCAGGTACTCATCCGTGGCGATGATGACGGGATTGGGCAGGCGCTCGTAAAATTTGGAGATCTCGATCTGTTCCTTGTTTTCGGTCACCTCCTCGATGGCTTCGGTGGAAGTGGCAAACTCTTCGAGCTTGTTGTGCAGCTCCTGTTTGATATCCACGGCTACCTGGCGGGCCCGCTTGCTGATCACGGCAAGGGCTTCGTAAATATTTCCAGTTTCTTCGATGAATTCCTGGATGTCTCGTGCGCGCACGTTAGGATCCAAGCCTTGCACTTGGGTTTTGATATCCATCATAATCGTAATCCTTTAGGTGTTCAAGGGAAGCATCCCGTATGTTGGCGGCTTCTTTGGCGTGTTTGCTGTCCGAATAACGCGAGAGATACTCTTCGGCTTTCTCCAGTGCCTCGGCATAGCGTTCGTCCTGTTTGGTAATGCTGCTGTTTTCGTCCAGTTTATAGACCTACCGTAACATTAAAAAGCGAATCTCCTCGGCATTGTCGGTCTCGGGAAACTCCTTTAGCAGGTTGTCGAGCGACTGCCTGGCTGCTTGGAACTTCCAAAGGTGGTGCTACCGTTTTACCTTTTCACAAGCATTTCGTTCC
>JAJDFU010000271.1 GCA_020528935.1 Saprospiraceae bacterium
TGTGGCTCACAACTCCACTGGTGGCCCTCCCAGCTCCCGTGTGTTTGTGTACGCTGCGATGCCGGTCACGCCGGTGTGTGCTTCCAGGCCCATGTCCACGGTGAGCTTGAGCAGTTTTTTGGTCTTGGGCATCTTTTCGGCAGCTACGATGGTGCCGGTGCGCAGGTCGAGCCTGGTGAAATCCTCGAACCGGATCTCCGGCTTGATGGGCTCTCGACCGGCTTTTGGCTGCTGTTCCTGCTCCCGTACGGCCTGCAGCTTTTGTTTTTGCCGCTCGATCAGTTCGAGGCGACTGGTATCCTTGCGGTCCTGGATCTTGGCGAAGAGCAGGGTCGGCTCGCCGATATGGTGGCCGGAAGGCAGCAGGGATTCGCCCTGCTTCAATTGCTCGAGCACCAGGCGCAGCTCGCCGCGCTCCACGGGGGGCAATCCCAGCAGCTCGCGGATGCGGGGCGAAGTAAAGGGGATGAAAGGCTCGGTGAGCACGCTCAGCAGGGTCACCACCTGCAGGCTGGTAAACATGGCTTCGGCTATGCCGGGGTGCTCGGGATCTTCCTTGTACAGCGCCCAGGGGGCCTGCTCCTGCAGGTAGGCATTGCCCCAGGAAGAGATCTCCATAAGGTGCAGGGCAGCCGCCTTGAAGCTAAAGCCTTCCAACTCGGCCAGCAGGTTTTGGGTGAGTTCCTGTATGGGCTTCAGGATGGCGCCAAGGTCCAGCCCGGCCTCCGGCACTTCTCCCTGGAAATACTTATTGGTGAGTACGACGACCCGGTTGACGAAGTTGCCCAGGTTGTCGGCCAGTTCCTTGTCGTGGAAGTCCACGAACTCGTCCCAGCGAAAGTCGCTGTCGCGATTCTCCGGCATGTTGCGCGTGAGGGCGTAGCGCAGGGCGTCTTCCTTGTTGGGGAAATCGGCAAACTCCTCCAGGTACTGATGTTGCTCGATGCCCCAGCCGCGGGATTTGGAGAATTTCTGGCCCTCAAAGTTGAGAAACTGATTGGCCGGCACATTGACGGGCAGGGCAAATTCGCCATGGGCCTTCAGCATGGCCGGGAAGACGATGCAGTGAAAGACGATGTTGTCCTTGCCGATGAAGTGGATGAGGTCTACATTCTCGCCAAACCAGTAGTCGCGCCAGTCGGCCCCGTTTTCCTCGGCCCACTGCCGGGTGGCCGAGATGTAGCCGATGGGCGCATCGAACCAGACATACAGCACTTTGCCTTCGGCTCCGGGCAGGGGTACGGGGATGCCCCAGTCCAGGTCGCGGGTGATAGAGCGGGGCTGCAGCCCGTTGTCCAGCCAGCTCAGGCACTGGCCTACCACGTGGCGCTTCCAGCGGCGGGGATCGTGCTGGGGCTTGCCGTCCAGGGTGCCCTCAGCGATCCATTCGCGCAGCCAGTCTTCGTGCTGGTCCAGGCGGAAGTACCAGTGTTTGGTGGTTTTCAGTACCGGCTTCTTGCCGCTGAGGGTGGAAACGGGCTCGATCAGCTCCAGGGGGGAGAGGTCGGAGCCGCAATTTTCGCACTGGTCGCCATAGGCCTCTTCGTAGCCGCAGCGCGGGCAGGTGCCCTGAATGTAGCGATCGGCCAGAAACTGCTCGAATTGCGGATCGTAGTATTGCTCGATCGTCTTCTCTTCAAACTGGTCGCCTCGTTCGTACAGCCGCTTGAAGAAGTCTTGGGCGGTGCGATGGTGCAGCTCGGAGCTGGTGCGGTGGTAATAGTCGAAGGCAATGCCCAGCTCGCGGAAGGTCTGCTTGTTGAGGGCGTGGTACTTGTCGATGATCTGCCGGGGCGAGATGCCCTCTTTCTTGGCGCGCATGGTGATGGCGGCGCCGTGCTCGTCCGAACCGCAGACCCACACCACATCCCGGCCCATCAGGCGCAGGTAGCGCACGTAGATGTCGGCCGGCAGGTAGGCGCCGGCCAGGTGGCCCAGGTGGAGGGCCCCATTGGCGTAGGGCAGGGCAGAGGTGACCAGGATCTTGCGTTCGGTACTCATAGGCATGTGGGGTTGGGCGGCCGGTGGCTTTCGCTGCCGGAGCAGCGAAGATAAGGGATTGCCGCAGTTTTTTGGGGACCGCAAAAGCTGCCGGCGAGCGGCTTTGCACCGAAGCAACGGCAATTTTTAACATTTTGAAACCTGCATTTCACCGGATTTTAGCCACCGCTTACCCGGCTAATGCCGCCATTAGCTAAATGGGTGCAGGGGATGTGTGGAAAGGCGTTAATTTTCCGGCTTTCTGTTTTTGGACTAGCCGAAGATTCTGTAAATTGGCTAAGGTCAAAACGCAAAATAAGCATTGCTTTCCGGCGTTAGATAGGACGAACACGCAAACACAAGACATTCAATCTTTCTAACTGGGGTTTAGTTTTTTACGGAAGGTACAAGGCCTGCTGGACTGTTGTGCCTTTCTTTTTTTGTGGAGTAGCGACAGGGAGGGCGGCCAGGCGAACACGCGGCAATTGTGTGTTTCGGGGAACTGCTTGCCTGCAACATGCGCGTTACTCACGA
>JAJDFU010000549.1 GCA_020528935.1 Saprospiraceae bacterium
GGTGAGAAAAAGCAAGGCAAAGACGGACGTCATGGCGATTCGGAGCATAGAGCAGCGTTTGGGATGCTTTTGAAAAACGAAGCTTAAAAATATAACCTTTCTCCAAATAAAGCAGGCGTTTCTGCTTGCCTCGGAGGATCAGGGCGGTTTTCCGGATAAAATGCCAACCGAAAAAGGGCATTTTATCCGGAAAACCGTAAATAAACAAGGGGCAAGTTATTGCTCCGCCGAGACTCCGGGTGTAGAATTTGTTCTACACCAAAAAAGATGCCTCCACAGCGGAAGCATCCCATTTGGTTTTTCGGGGCTCATCCGGCCAAAAAGCTCCCGTTCCAGGCGGCATTTCAATCCTTAAGGCCGGAATCACTTGATAAAGGAAATGGCAAAGGGATACTTGTAAAACTCGCCCTTGTTGGCCGCTACGGCCGCCAGTACCATAAAGATCACGCTGAGCACGAAAATGATCCCCAGCAGAACGATGCCCACCACGACAAAGACCAGAATGCCGGCTATCAGGTAGGCCACCATCAACGTGATCTGGAAATTGAGCGCTTCTTTGCCGTGATAATCCACAAATGAAGACTTGTCCTTTTGGGTCAGCCAGATCACCAGGGGAGCGATGATATTGCCGAGCGGGATGACAAAACCGATAAAACCGCCGAGGTGGGCGAGCATACCGTACAGGCGTTCGTCCTGTTCGGACAGTTGCTGCGGAGAGGTGGGTTGTTCTTCCATGTTACAAAGCGTTTGGTTGAATGATTACGGTTGAAAAGTAATTCATTCCCCTGCGCGAATGCAACCTTATTCTACGAACAAAGCCTATTTCCAGACCTAGTCGGGGGCCTGCTGATGCCCCATGCCACTGAGCAGGCCATTGGCCAGGATGATCCCGCCTTCGTCCTGCCTCAGGCGCAGGGTAAGGGTAGTCCGGTGCTGAAGTGCCGGCGCAATCCGCACGAGGCGGTGCGCGGTGGGCGCTCCTTCTCCGTTCCGCCCGGCAAAGGTATCGCCCTCCCGGTAGGCGCGCTGTACAGGGTAGCCGTAGATGCGAGACCGGCCCGGATCGGCGCTGACCCAGCGACCGTCGGCAAGCAGGAAGGGGTGGGCGGCCGTAGCCGTAAGGGTTCGGCCGTCGGCAAAGGTGAGGATCAGGCAATTGCTGTGGGTGAACGCCCGTACCTCCGACACTGCAGCGGGCCCGGGCCGGCTCCGGAGGCTGGCCAGGTGCCAAACCGAATCGCCGGGCTCGAGCTGCTCGATGGGCTTTTCGCGGCCGTCGGCCAGGCGGATGGGAGTGCCTTCGGCCAGGCAGTGCACATCCAGCCCGTCGAAGAAGATCTCGGTAATGGCCGTGTCTTCGTATCGCTCGCCGGGATAGACCGACTCGATCTCGAAGCGAAGCCGTAGGTCCTGCCTGTTGCCCAGGCGACCCAGGGGTTCCGGCAGTGCGAATACCTGCTCGGCGCGCGTATCGGTCAGGTGCATGCGGGCCAAGGGTTTGCCGTTGACATGTAGCCGCAGCACCTTCACCCGGCTGTTGGCCCGCCAGGCCTTTTCGCTCTTTACATAACCGTTGTACACCTTGATGTGGGTGATGCGCGGGCTTTCAGGATGGAAGCGGTATTCCAGGTATTCGCCTTCACCCTGGCCGGCTGCGCCCTCCACCCAGGCATAGCGGAGGCTGAGGTCGTGGGCGTGGTAGCCCTCGTAGGTGTTTTTTCCCTGGGGTGCCAGAGCCGAAGAGGCCGTGACGGTATCGGGCCCGCCGGCGCAGTACCAGCTGCAGCCGTCGCCCACGATGTCGTAAATGCCGGCGAAGGTCTCCCAGCGCCCGGCCAGTTCCCGCTCGGCCGCAGAGAGGTCGTCGAACGCGCGCGTTTCCAGCAGGTGTTTGGCCCGCTCGAACTCGCGCTGTACTTCCGTCCCCAACTTCGGGCTTTCCCCCAGAGTGGGGTAGAGGTCGGTCCAGGATTGGGCCTTTCCACCCGCAGGGAAAAGCAGATAACACAGGATGCTCAGGCCGGAGAGATACTTCATGGCTTTGGACGTTTGCATTGGAAATTACGCAAATACAGCTATTCATGCGCTGTAATAAGGACCGGAAAGGCCGTTCGGGTATTGCGGTGTATATTGGAGGTCAAAAAAACATGCGAATCGCATTCCTTTTGGCCCTGGTTTTTCTCCTGGGTTTGGGCGTGTCCTGCACGCCGGCAGGGCCTCAGCAAAGCCAGATGGACAAGATCAAATTCGACCTGGACAAGATCAATGAGGACGGACTGCAGGGGCCGCCCGACGGCCTGCGCTCCCTGGCGTATGAGTTTTGCATACCCGAAGCGAAAAAGGCGGAGGTCGGCCGCATCGATCCGACCGTGCAGTTTTCCCGTTCGCCGGGACGCATCGGCTGCGGCGAGGGCGAACTCCTCTGTATCGGGGAGACGCATCAGGCGAACTACCGGGAGGTACTCGCCAAGCTGACGGCGCTCGACTACGTGCGCGAGATCCGCGAGGCCCATTTCGAGTGATCCGGGTTCGCCCGGGAAATTTACCGGAAAATACCGCCCGACCGCGAAGTGCGGCTTTTCGGGGGCAATCCCTCCATTCCGGGTATCAGAAGTGCGACCTGCCGGAGGAAGGCGCAACCTGCCCGGGAGCGCCGGAGTACAGCGATGCAGGCTGCCCGGATGGCGGCAACTGTTTCTCCAGCTTGCGGTAAAACTTTTCGATCCGCCGAAGGCACTGCCGTCGCGCTTTTTCATCCAGCAAGCGGTAGTTGTTCACGAGCTGCGCCAGGGCCTCCCGGTGGCGGTAAAAGTGTTGGGCTACGGGTTGGTCGGCGGCTGAAAGCTCGGGAAACGAAATGGGTTCTTCGACCTGGTAGGGCGCATTGACCATTTCCGAAAAGTCAAAATCGTACGGCACGAACAAAAGGTCTTCTTGCTGGTCTTCCTCGCGCTGGAGGATCTTGATATTGCGCTGCATGCGCAGCGACCAGTCGGCATTGCCGATCAGGTACTGAAACAGCTGGTTTATCTTTCTGGCCTGATCCTCGAAAGCCTCTTCCTGGTACCCGTAGCATTCGTCGCAGACTTCCATCCGGTACCGTTCGGCCAGTTCGTCCTCATCTTCCAGCAAGATGCCGTAGCGCGCGAGCGGAGCACCGCCCTGATTGTCGATGTAGGTGATGTGCACCAGTTGGGTGCGAAAAGCATAGGGCGAGAGCTCCCGGTAGAGGAGGTAAACCAGGTGTTCGCGCATCACCAGTTCGTCGCCCAGGGGATCGCTCAGGCAGTGGGTGACCAATTTCAGATCGTTGTGTCCGGCATAGCCGGCTTGCTTGATCTCCTTTTTGGGGTATTTGATCTTGATGGGCGGAAAATCGCAGACCCGGCGGCGGTACCGCCCCCGCGGGCGCAGCCGGATGTCCCAGGCGTGTTCTTCGCCGGCCCGGCCCTTGAACTGAATGCGGGCAGGCTGGTACGTATCCGTATTCTTATTGGCTATGAATTGCTGGATATCCGTGGTCAGGGTGACTTCCAGCACTTCCTTGCCGTACATCTCGTCGAAGATGGTCGGCTGGGCCTGCAGCGAGGCGGGCCGGGCCGCAAGAAGAGCGATCAGCAGGAAAAAACAGGTTCGCGTGGTTCGGGGCATGGTCGGTTTTTTTTGAAGGGACAAGCTAGAGGGGGAGGAGTTGCAGTCCAAAAGCCTTCGGCGAATCCTGCCCGGAAAACGATCAACGTGTCCGAAACACCTCCCTCCTGCTCGTTCGATCGCCCCGAAGAGAAAGGGCTCAAAACTTGTTTTCAATGGGATCGGCCTGTTCGACCATTTTGTAAAACGCTCGGGTATCCACCTCTTCGAAAAACCCATCCAGGTACTCTATGACCTCGACCTTGGAGCTGTCGGACAGCAGAAGACAGGACTGTACGGTTGCTTCCATTTGCCGGCGATTGTCTAAAAACTCCTGAACGATGGGGGCCAGTTGTTTCCTGGAAGCCGGTACGCCCCGGTACACGCGATCGGTCATTTTCTTCTGGCCGTGGGTCGGTTTGGCGTAGGCCTCGGCATTGACCAGGCCCGAAAAATCGAAATCGTAGGGCACGCAGTGAAAGCGGTTTGCACTGGTATCTTTGAGCAGTTTCACGTTCTTGCCCAGAAAGAGGGCCCAGTCGGCATTGCCGATCATGTATTCAAAGAGCGAGGTCCGCATTGCGCAGTCCGGGTCGAGTTCTTCCTGCTTGAAGCCCATGCGTCCTTTGGACGGCTGCACGAGCTCCAGCCGTTCTGCCAGTTGATCGGTATCTTCGATGAAGATGCCCAGTTGCTGTTCCTCCGCGCCGGTCTCCTGGTGCCGGTAGGTCACCGCTACGAGCTGTACCCGGAAAGCGCAATCGGTGAGTGTCTGCAGCAGTTGATAGGCCAGATACTCCCGCAGCAGGTATTCTTTTCCTTTCTCGCCGTAGATGCAATACCGCACCAGTTTGATGTCGTCGTGGGTGGACAATCCCTTTCGGCGCAGCTTGCCTTTGCCGAAATCCAGCTTGAGAGGCGGGATCTCGCATCGCAATTGGCGATAAGCCCCCCGCTTTTCCAGGCGCACCGGCCATTTTTCCGTTTCGCCCTCCGCATTTTGAAAAAGAATGAAGCCGGGAGTTTGCTGTTGCGTCCGGTGTTCCAGGCTGTCCCAATTCGCCATGATCACCACCCCGGGAACCTGCTGGTCGCCCCGGTAGATCTGATCGAATATGCTGCTGGATTGGCTGCGGGCAAAACAAACGGAAAACGTGAAGAACAGGAGGAGTGCAGCGCCTTGCTGCAAAATGGGCCGGTGCATGGGGGCTGGGGTTGTAATTCCCCGAAAAATAGCGTTTTTTAGAAAACCTTCTCCAACAAAAAAACGCATCGCGGTAAATCCCTTGCCGCGATGCGCTTCAACTGGCTATTTAAGTATGCGGTAGTAGAACGCCGGGGAAAGGGGTCTATTTTGCGGGCAATGGAATTTTTTAGCAGAAAAAAGAAGGGCGCTTTGGATAAACGGCTTCAGCTTCGGGGCTACGTCCTCCTGGACGGCGCGCTGGCCAGTGAGCTGGAGCGGCGCGGTTATGCCCTGCGCGACGCGCTCTGGTCGGCCCGGGCCCTGTGGGAAGCGCCCCGGCTGGTGGAAGCGGTCCATCTGGATTACTTCCGCGCCGGCGCCGATGTGGCGATCACCGCGACCTACCAGGCCAGTGTGCCGGGCTTCGCGCGCCTGGGATTCCGCCGGGCGGAAGCCGAAGAACTGATCGCGCGGGGCGTTCGCCTGGCCGTGCAGGCCCGGCAGCGCTTTCGAAGGGAGGAGGGCCAGGCCGGCGCGCAACTCGTAGCGGCCTCGGTGGGCCCCTACGGCGCCTACCTGGCCGACGGCTCCGAATACAGCGGCCGCTATGGGCGGGGCCCTGCAGCTTTGCGCGATTTTCACCAGCCCCGCCTGGAGCTCCTGTGCCGGACCCCGGCCGACCTGCTCGCCCTGGAAACCCTGCCCAGCCTGGCGGAAGCCGGGCTGCTGCTGCGCCTGCTGGAGGAACTGGGCGGGCCGCCCTGCTGGCTGAGCATGAGCTGCCGCAACGAGCGGGAAACCTGCGCCGGCGATCCCATCGAAGCCGTGGCCCAACTGGCCGAGGCCTACCCCTTTGTACAGGCCGTGGGCGTCAACTGCACGGCCCCACAGCACGTGAGCGGTTTGTTGGAGCGCATGCGCCCTCA
Organism: Saprospiraceae bacterium; assembly: GCA_020528935.1. Classification (GTDB taxonomy): domain Bacteria; phylum Bacteroidota; class Bacteroidia; order Chitinophagales; family Saprospiraceae; genus JAJDFU01. Next base: position 5,743 of record JAJDFU010000549.1, read on the forward strand.
TACCAGCCGCGCCCTGCTGGCTTATCCCAACAGCGGAGAGCAGTGGGACGAAACCGGGCGGTGCTGGACCGGCCCCCCCGGCTGGAGCGATCCGGCGGCCCTGGCCCGCAAATGGTATGCTGCCGGCGCGCGGATCCTGGGTGGCTGCTGCCGCACCCGGCCGGCCGATATCGCTGCCCTGCGCCGGGCCCTGGCTTCCGCAAACCTTAACCCTTCTTAACGCTTGGGTACGCGATCTGTCCGTATCTTTGGCGTCCAATCAAACGCAAACACGCTATGCGCCGGATCAGCATTTTCCTTTTCGTTCTCTTCCTGGCTGTCCGGGCCTTCGCCCAGACCAACACCATGAGCTCGGCGGCGGACTCCGACCCCAAGGCCAAGGCCATACTCGACAAACTGCGCGACAAGTACGAAGGCTATTCTTCCCTGAAGCTGACCTTCGACCTCACCCTGGCCTTTGCCGAACAACCCGAAGAGGTGCAGAAAGGCACCCTGCTGCGCAAGGGGGATAGCTACCGGCTGGATCTGCCCCAGCAGGCCGTTCTTTCCGATGGCGAGTCGCTCTGGATCATCCTGCACAACAACCGGGAAGTGCAGATCAATAACGTGCCCGAATCGCCGGAGGAGAGCATTATGTCGCCCCAGGCCCTGTTCTCCTTTTACGAGAGCGGCGATTTCGCCTATGCCCTGGTAAATGAAATGGCCGACAAACGGGGGCGCGTGCTCCAGCAGATCGAGTTCAAACCCCTGGACCGCACCAGCGAATACAGCAAGGTGCGCCTGGAGATCGACAAGAACAAGCTGCAGCCCGTGCGCATGCTGGCCTTCGGTAAGGACGGCTCGCGGTATATTCTCGAGATCACCGGCATCCAGCCCAATGCGTCTATTCCGGGAGATAGCTTTTCCTTTTCCGAGTCGGATTATCCGGATTACTACGTAGAGGATCTGCGGTATTGAAGGGAAGCCGCTGTCGGTGGAGCCCAGCCGCTGAGAGCGGTGATCCGCCGGCTCAGCCTTACACTGAAATGCAGACCGCCGCTGAAATCCCTATTTTTGTTGGTCCACCAAAGCAGCGCAGGAGATGGGATGGAAGTCGGCCCTACTCAAACCGGTAGCCAAAGCCGCTGCCCGGCGCATTGAACGCTGGGCAGCAGCGCCCGTAGAGGCCCAGCGGGCCGTGTACCGGGAGCTGATCACCAAGGGCAGCCGCACCCGCTTCGGGCGGGATCATCAGTTGCAGCCCGGCTTGCCGTACGAAGCCTTTCGCGAGCGGGTGCCCATCCGCGATTACGAGGGCCTGAAGCCGTACGTAGAGCACATTAAGGCCGGCGAAACGGACGTGCTCTGGCCGGGGCGGCCGAAATATTTTGCGAAAACCTCCGGTACGACCTCCGGCGTGAAGTACATCCCCCTCACGCGCGACAGCCTGCCCAACCACTTCGGCACGGCCCGCAATGCACTCTTCAACTTCTACGCCCGCTCCGGTCGCGGGCAGTGGCTGGACGGCAAGATGATCTTCCTCTCGGGCAGCCCGGAGATGGAGGA
>JAJDFU010000113.1 GCA_020528935.1 Saprospiraceae bacterium
AGGGAAGGGAATCCGGCTGCGGAAAACGCCACTGTTCGTCGGCCGCGATACGGGCGCCCAGAAGCTCGCCCTGCTGGTCTTTCAGCACCCGGCTGTAGGGCTTGTCGAAGAGCGGGCGTGGCAGGCAGAGGGCAAAGGCCAGCGCAACCCCCACCGCAACAGGGATCACCAGCAGCCAGGTTCTTTTGGATTGCATACGTTCACTCATCAGCGCTTGCCCAAAATATACGGCATCCCACCGGCACTTGCCAGCCCTGAGGCACAACTATCGGGTGAGCACTTCGCGCATGTCCTCCAGGATCTGTCGTCCGCGTTCGGAAAGGACGAGTTCGTTCAGTTGGCCGGCATCGTATTCCAACAGGAACATCAGGGCTAGATTGTCTGCCAGGATCTCATCCGGGTGAATGATGTACGAGGTATTATCGCCGATCTGGTCGAAAAAGCTGGGCAACTCGTAATACGAGATGGGGCTGTTGCCCAGGCTGTCTGCGGATACCGCAAAGCCTTCCCCTTCTTCCCGCTTGCTCAGCGGATACACCTGAAAGTCGAGATAGGAAAAGTATCCCTCCTGCTCCGGCTGGTAGCAGGCGGGCTTTGCGCGTACCAGGGGGTAGCCCAGGAGCGAGTCGCCCCGGTAGGCGAGGCGTAGGGCAAAGGAATCGGCCAGGCCGTCCGGGTTGAGAAGGCGTTGCCCGGCCAGGATATCCGGAAGGAGTACCGGGCCGTCGAGGGGCACAAAGCCGATAATGCGATAAAGTGCTTTCCGCTGGCCGGGATGGAGGCGCGAATAGATGTGGAACAGCTCGTGCAGGAGGGTGCGCCGCAATTCCGCCCGATCGGGGCGCTCCAGGGCGCTTTGGGGAATCACAATGGCGCGCCCGCGCGTGAAAAAAGCTCCCTCCCCGTAGAGGCTGCCCCTGCTTTTCAGCAGAAAAAGGGAATCCGGAAAAAGGTCCACACCCATGTCGATGGCCCATTGGCGAACGATGTGAAGCTGACTGCGCAAGAGGGCCTCTTCGCGCTCGCTGAAGGTGGAGACGTCCTGGCGAAGACGATCGCGGTACTGCGCCAGGATCCGACGGCGAGGAACCGTATCCGGGAAGCAGGTTCTGAGCTGCAGACCCATATCGATCCGGCCGATGCGATCGAAAAAATATTCGACCGTATCGCGTGCGATCAAGGCGGCGGCCCGGCTGCTGTCGAGCACCACAAACTCCCCCCGCTGTTCGGCGGGGCGCTCGGCTCGCCGCTGACAGCTCGCAAACAACCCCAGGCTGCAGCCGGCCAGCAAGACAATTATGCAGGATCTCATCATAATTCGAGGCTTGTCGCCCTGATTTGCACACCTTACCCTATTGCGCACATGCGGGAAATGTACGTACCTTTATTCAGTAAATCCATATGCACCGGCTTGCCCATGGAAGTTCTTCCCGCGGGTTGAACGCCCCGGTACGCCTGCTGAACGCAGTGGATAACGCGCGAAGCAGCGCGAAGAAAAAGGTAATTTTTTCTTTCAATCTAATTTTTTTGTGATGAATATTTTTGTTGCAAGGCTCAACTACAGCACTTCCAGCGAAGGGCTGCGAGCCGCTTTCGAAACCTATGGGGCGGTGGATTCTGCCAAGGTTATCATGGACAAGGAAACCGGGCGTTCCCGGGGTTTCGGTTTTGTTGAAATGCCGGATGATGAAGAAGCGCAGAACGCCATCGGCGCCCTGAACGAATCGGAATTAGACGGCCGTACCATCGTTGTGAAAGAAGCTGAACCGCGGCCTCAGCGCCGTCCACGGCGCGATTCCTACGACCGCTGGTAAACCGGATATAACCGAAAACAGAACGGGCCGCTGCACAGCGGCCCGTTTTTTTTTTAGGCGTCGGGCAAACGCCCGATCATTTGTTCGGGCCGGACCCACTCCTCAAACTCCGCTGCGGTAAGCAGCTCCAGTTCCAGGGCGGCCTCTTTCAGGGTTTTGTCTTCGCGATAGGCTTTTTTGGCGATCTGCGCGGCCTGGTCATAACCGATCTTCGTATTGAGGGCCGTGACCAGCATGAGGGAGTTGCGCAGATGCGCTTCGATGCGCTTGAGGTTGGGCTCCAGGCCCCGGATGCAGTTTTTTTCGAAGCTGCGGCAGGCATCGCCGATCAACCGGGCAGAGTTCAAAAAGTTGTAGATCATGACCGGCTTGAACACATTGAGCTCAAAATGACCGCTCATCCCGCTTATGTTGATGGCCACATCGTTGCCGGCGACCTGGGCCATGGCCATGGTGAGCGCTTCGGCCTGGGTCGGATTCACCTTGCCGGGCATGATGGACGAACCGGGCTCGTTGGCCGGGATGAGCAGCTCCCCGATGCCGGAGCGCGGGCCGCTGGCCAGCATGCGAATGTCATTACCGATCTTCATCAGGGAACAGGCTACCGTTTTCAGGGCCCCGTGAGCTTCCACGATCGCGTCGTGGGCAGCCAGGGCTTCAAACTTGTTTTCGGCCGTGACAAAGGGCAGGCCCGTGAGTTCGGCGATCGCAGCGGCTACCGCTTCGGCATAGCCCTCGGGGGTGTTCAGGCCGGTGCCTACGGCCGTGCCGCCCAGGGCCAGTTCGGCGAGGTGGTCCAGGCTGTTGCGGATGGCCTGCATGCCGTGGTCGAGCTGACTGACATAGCCCGATAGCTCCTGACCCACCGTGAGCGGCGTGGCGTCCATGAAGTGCGTGCGCCCGATCTTGACCACCTCCATATAGGTGCGGCTCTTTTCCGCCAGGGTGTCGCGCATTTGCCGGATACCCGGCAGGGTGGATTCCGTCAGCGCCTGGTACGCCGCAATGTGCATAGCCGTGGGAAAGGTATCGTTGGAGGATTGCGATTTGTTTACATCGTCGTTGGGGTGCAGCGCCTTTTGCTCGTCGGTGAGTTTGCCGCCCTGAAGGACGTGTGCCCGGTTGGCGATGACCTCGTTGACGTTCATATTGGACTGGGTTCCGGAACCGGTTTGCCACACCACCAGCGGGAACTGATCGTCCAATTGGCCGGCCAGGATCTCCTCACACACCTGAGCGATGAGTTCTGCCTTGCTGCTGTCCAGCACGCCCAGCCTGGCATTGGTCAGGGCCGCCGCCTTTTTCAAGACGGCGAAGCCCCGGATAACGGCCCGGGGCATGACCTGCCCGCCGATCTTAAAATTCTGCAGTGAGCGCTGGGTTTGGGCGCCCCAATACTTGTCAGCCGGCACCTCCACGACGCCCAGGCTGTCTTTTTCCTTGCGAAAAGCCATAGCAAATTCTTTGACGCCGGCAAATTTACTGCAATTTCCCGGCTCGTTGAACGATTCTCCGGCCGGCTAAACCATAGCCACCGCAGGGGCGTTTAACAGACGAAATGTCATCACACCTGAATCTTTTTAAACCAAAAAACACACCTTATGGCCTTTAAACTTCCCGACTTGCCCTACGCCTTCGATGCCCTGGAGCCCCACATCGATGCGCGAACCATGGAGATTCACCACGGCAAACACCATGCCGGCTATACCAATAAGCTCAATGCAGCTATCGAAGGTACCGAACTGGAAGGAATGAAGATCGAAGACATCCTGGCCAACGTATCCAAGTACTCGACTGCCGTGCGCAACAACGGCGGGGGCTACTACAATCACAATCTGTTCTGGAAGGTCATGTCGCCCGATGGCGGCGGTGAGCCCTCCCCGCAGATGAACATTCACAAGGCTATTGCGCGCGATTTCGGATCGTATGAGAATTTCAAGTCAGAGTTTTCAAAAGCAGCCGCTACGCGATTCGGCTCCGGGTGGGCGTGGTTGTGCACCGATAAGAATGACCGCCTGTTCATAATGAGCACGCCCAACCAGGACAATCCTCTGATGGACCTGGCCGACCGCCACGGCACCCCCGTACTGGGGCTGGACGTGTGGGAACACGCGTATTACCTCAACTACCAGAACCGCCGCCCCGATTACATCAACGCGTTTTTCAATGTGATCAACTGGCAGGCCGTATCCGAAATGTACAACGATGCCAATGCCGGGGCCATGAAAGGCTGACCGGCGGGTCGTTGTATCGCGAAAAGCCCGGGAGCCGCATTCCCGGGCTTTTTTTATGGCTTTACGGCACGGTACATGCGCCGGGCCTCCTCCAGGGTGAAGGTGCTGGCCAGGCCCGAACGGAAAACGAATTCGCGCTCCTCCTGCAGATGGACGCGAACAAATCCGTAGCTGGGTATGGAGTCGATCACCAGCTCGTAAATGAAGCCGTCTGCATCCTCCCGGACCAGGCGCTCGAAATAGGTGTTCGTCCGGATGAGGTCTGCCTGTTCGGCCTTGAGCGTCCCGACGTCGGGTGCCGTGGTGGCACCGGCCAGTATCTGCACGGCGTAGTCCCGGCCGGCCCGGACGGTTACGTCGCGATAGGGGCCCAGCTTTCGGGCATTTATCTGGGCGCTGTCCGGAGCCTGAATGGTGAGCGGGATGTCGTAGGGAAGAAGGTCCACGGGCTTCCAGCTGGAACTGGGATCGGGCCGACAACTCGCAAGCAGGATCAGAAAGAGAAAAACAAGCCTGCTCGGGCTCCGTCGGTTTGATGGGCAAACGTACAAAGTCATATTGGTTGCTTTGAGATTAAACTAAGGTTTTCCGGCAGGATTTGGCTTCCAAACTTCCGGAGCCAGAAGTCGGTAAAAGCCGTAAATTTACCCGTTGAGCAGCCGGAGGCCGGTTTGGCAAATTGGGTCCGAACAGTTGGCCCAATCGGGTTTGAAAAGCAACCCGGGCCGCTAAGTAAAATACCTTTTCGTCCCTTTTGTTGGATTAGCCCGGTGTTTTCCTGCGCCCGGAAGCCATCGCTGCAACATGGATTAGCCTCGAACATGATCAAGAGTCTGGAAATACGCAATTACGCCCTCATCGAATCGCTCCGCCTGGAGTTTGCCGATGGGCTCACCATAATCACCGGTGAAACCGGGGCCGGCAAGTCCATACTGCTGGGCGCGCTGGGCCTGGTCATGGGCAAGCGAGCCGATACGAAAGCCCTGTACGATTTCAGCGAGAAATGCATCGTAGAGGCCCTGTTCGATGTTTCGGCCTACGATCTCGCGGGCTACTTCGAAGCCCACGACCTGGACTATGCCGCCGAAGTAGTGATCCGGCGGGAGATTCTGCCTTCCGGCAAGAGCCGGGCCTTCGTGAACGATACGCCGGCCACCCTGCCGGTGGTGCAGCAGCTCAGCGGGGTACTCATCGACCTGCACCAGCAGTTCGATGCACTGGATATGCACGAAGTGTCCTTTCAGCTGCGCGTACTGGATGCCCTGGCCGGCAACAAGGACCTCCTGAAGGCCTACCAGGAGCGATACCAGGCCTTTGAGCGGGATCGCCGCCAGTTGGAGGAGCTGAAGGCCCGGGATGCCCGCATGGCCAGTGAGGCCGACTTTTTGCAATTTCAGCGCGATGAGCTCCGCGAGGCGCAGCTGCAGGCCGGCGAGCAGGAGGAGCTGGAAGCAGAACAGGAGCGCCTGGCCAATGCCCAGGAGATCAGGCAGGCCCTGGCAGGCGCCTATCAGCAATTGGTAGAGCGCGAGCTCTCCACCCTGGATCAGCTGGATGAGCTGGGACAGGTGCTCAGCCCGCTGGAAAAGCTGGGCGGCGAACTGCGGGAGCTGGCCGAGCGCTTTCACGGCCTGCGCCTGGAATTGCGCGACCTGGCCGGCGAACTGGAGCGCCAGGCCGAGCGCACGGAGCTGGATCCCGAGCGCCTGGCCGAAGTGCAGGCCCGCCTCGACCTGCTCTACCGCCTGCAGAAAAAACACCAGGTGACCAGCGCGGAGGAACTGCTGAACGTACAAGCCGAACTGGAAGGCAAACTGAAGGACATGGGCGATCTGTCCGGGCGCATTGCCCAACTGGAAGCCCGGCTGCAGAAGGAGGAATCGGTACTGCAGCAGCAGGCCGAAGCGCTTCATCGGCGGCGGGCTGCCCGCATACCCGATTTCGAGTCCGAAGTGGAGGGCTTTCTGGCCCTGCTCGCCATGGAACACGCCCGGCTGGAGGTGCGGCTGCAGGAACGCGGCGATTTGGGGCCCACCGGCACGGACGAGGTGCACTTCTACTTTTCCGCCAACAAAGGCGGTCGCCTCCAACTCATCAAGGACGTAGCCTCCGGCGGCGAACTCTCCCGCCTCACCCTGGTGACCAAAAGCCTGGTAGCCGATGCCATCCCCCTGCCGACCCTGATCTTTGACGAGATCGACACGGGGGTGTCGGGCGATGTGGCCCTCAAAATGGGCAATATCTTGCGCGCCCTGTCGGACAAGCACCAGGTGGTGAGCATTACCCATTCGCCCCAGATCGCATCCAAGGCCGACGTGCACTATTTCGTGTTCAAGGAAGTGGGCGAAGACCGAACTTTTACCCGCATCAAACGGCTAGACCGGGAAGAGCGCATTCGCTCTATCGCCACCATGCTGAGCCAGAATCCGCCCACTGAATCGGCCATCGAGAACGCCAAGGAGCTGCTGAGCATCTGAGCCACCCGCCAGCGAAGTGTGGCATTCTGCCTATTTTTGCCCATCAAAAAATCACACGACCCTATGGCTAATCAACTGCTGGCCGGAAAGCGCGGTGTCATTTCCGGCGCGCTGGACGAACATTCCATTGCCTGGAAGGTGGCCGAACGCTGCGTGGAGGAAGGCGCCGCACTTACCCTTACCAATGCCCCGGTGGCCCTGCGCTTTGGCAAGATCCAGGAACTGGGCGAAAAGCTGAATGCCGAGGTCATCCCGGCCGATGCGACCAACCTGGAAGAGCTGGAAGAACTCTTTTCCAAAAGCCGGGAAATCCTGGACGGCAAGCTGGACTTCGTGCTGCACGCCATCGGCATGTCGCTCAACGTGCGTAAAAAGCGCACGTATACCGACCTGAAGTACGACTGGATGCACAAGACGCTGGACATTTCAGCCATCAGTTTTCACAAAATGATGCAGACCCTCTGGAAGCAGGAAGCAATGGGCGAGTGGGGGTCTATCCTGGGGCTGTCCTACATTGCCGCGCAGCGCACGTTCCCGGACTACAGCGAGATGGCCGAAAGCAAAGCGCTGCTGGAGTCCTTTGCGCGCAGCTTTGGGTACCATTTCGGGACGCGCGACAAGGTGCGGGTGAACACCATTTCGCAGTCGCCGACCAAAACCACGGCCGGAAGCGGGGTGAAGGGGTTTGACGAGTTATTCGAGGATGCCGACAAAATGTCGCCCCTGAGCACTGCGTAAGCGGCAAGATGTGCCGAACACG
>JAJDFU010000607.1 GCA_020528935.1 Saprospiraceae bacterium
TCCGGGAGAACAATCAGGCCCTGGAAATGCGCACCGACTACGAAAGCGAAGGCTATCACCAGCTCATCGAGGAGCTAACGGACGCCAATGAGCGCTTTCACCTATTGCTGGGCGGGCAGGCCATGGAAGCCGAAGCCATCAAAGTACTGAAGGGCCTGGGCTTTAAAGACAGCGACATGCACCGCCTGACGGACGAATTCAGCGGCGGCTGGCAGATGCGCGTGGAACTGGCGAAAATGCTGCTCCAGCAGCCCGATTACCTCTTTCTGGACGAACCCACCAACCACCTCGACATCGAGTCTATCCTCTGGCTGGAAAGCTTCCTGAAGAATTATCCCGGTGCCGTGGTCATCATCTCCCACGATATTGAATTTCTGGACAACATCACCCGCCGGACCGTGGAGATCGAGTTGGGAAAGGTCTTTGACTACAAGGCCGCCTATTCGGAATACCGGATCCTGCGGGAAGAACGCCTGGAAAAACAACGCGCGGCCTACGAGAACCAGCAACGCCTCATCGCCCAACGCGAACGGACCATCAACCGGTTTATGGCCAAGGCCACCAAGACGCGCATGGCCCAAAGCATGCAGAAGCAACTGGACAAGATGGAGCGCATCGAACTGGACGAAACGGACAGCCAGGCGATGAACCTGCGCTTTCCGCCCGCTCCGCGCTCCGGCCAGATCGTGCTGACGGGAAAACACCTCAGCAAGTCCTACGGCGACCTGCTGGTGCTGGACCAGGTCGATCTCCAGCTGGAACGGGGCCAGCGCGTAGCCTTCGTGGGGCAGAACGGGCAGGGCAAGTCCACCCTGGCCAAGATCATCGTCAACGACCTGCCCGCCACCGAAGGCCGGCTGAAATTGGGCCACAATGTCAGCGTGGGCTACTACGCGCAGAACCAATCTGAGACCCTGCACCCCCAGCTCACCCTCCTGGAAACCATGGAACGCGCCTCGCCGCCCGACAAGCGCAGCCAGCTGCGCAACATGCTGGGTGCTTTCCTCTTCAGCGGCGAAGATGTGGATAAAAAAGTGTCCGTACTGTCGGGCGGCGAACGCGCCCGCCTGGCCCTGGCCTGCCTCCTGCTGCGGCCCTTCAACCTCCTGGTGCTGGACGAACCCACCAACCACCTCGACATCATCAGTAAGGATATCCTCAAACGGGCCCTGCTCCAGTACGACGGTGCCCTCATCGTGGTGTCGCACGATCGCGAGTTCCTGGCCGGCCTCACCGACCGCACCGTCGAGTTCCGCGACCGAAAGTTGCACCACTACCTGGGCGACGTCAACTACTTCCTGGAAAAACGCCAGCTGAATACGATGCGGCAGGTGGAGCGCTCGCCAACGAATGGCCAGGCCGCGACCAAGGACCGAAAAGCCGAGCCCCTGAGTCGCGAAGAGCGCAAGCAGATGCTTCGCCGGGTAAGCAATGCCGAGAAAAAGGTGGAACGGCTGGAAAACCAGATCGCCGGGCTGGAAGCCCTCATGGCCGATCCCGAATTTTACCGGAAACCGGAATCCCAGGGAAAAATCGAAGAACACCAAAAGCGAAAACGGGAGTTGGAACAGGCTATGGAAGAGTGGGAGCAAGCCCAACTCCGCCTGGAAGAAGCAGGCATCCAATAAATGATCTACCCCATGCACCTACTGTTGCAAGCCGATGTACTGACCGATACGACCGCCCTGGGCTACCGCATCGGATATTCCATTGGGAGCTGGCTGCCCTTTCTCCTCATTGCCGGCCTGGCCTTGCTCATCATTCTGCGCCGATACCGGCAAAACCCGCAGTGAACACACCGGGGGCTTGCGCACTCGTCCGTTTGTTCGGAAGGGGGTAAAAAAAGCGAACGAAAGCCGACTTTAAGTGTGATCCTTCCCCAGTTTTTGTTATATCTACGGTCTGGAAAAAACACGCATTTTGCTTTACACCCTACTTGCTGCCCGCCTGCCCGAACCGGCCTTAGCCTGGCTACGGGAAAGCGCCCGTAAAATCAAAAGCGGCGAACGCAAACGCGACCTGTACATGTCCTTCAGTGCTGTGCCGCGCTATGTACCTCGCGATCTGCTGGCTCCGTCCGCAGAAGAGCGAGAGGAAGCCGCCCGATACCGGGCCGGCCTGGACCTGTCGCACTGGACCCTGCAGGAAGCCGCCCGGGTGTGGCTCCTTTTACAGCTCCCCCCGCGGCAAAACTTGTTTACCTCCGAACTGTACGCCCTTTTCGACACGGCCGACCTGGGCGAACAACTGGCGCTCTACAAAGGCTTTGCCCTTTTCCCGTTTCCGGAGCATCTGCGCTCACAGGCGGCCGAAGGCATCCGCACCAATATGACCTCCGTTTTCGACGCCATTGCCCTGGACAACCCCTATCCGGCCGATTACCTGCCGGAAGAGGCCTGGAATCAGATGGTGCTCAAAGCAGCTTTCCTGGACCGCCCCCTGTACCGCATACAGGGCGCCCCGAGACCTACCTAGACCTCCGTTTCCGCCCTTTGCTCGAAAAACACAA
>JAJDFU010000673.1 GCA_020528935.1 Saprospiraceae bacterium
TCTCTTCTGTGTTTGCAACTCTGTCTCATTGTCCTGTCTACCCCCCCTGTGATCTCTTTCTGTCCCTGCTGGCGCGGTCATGCATTGAACTGCAGCATGTGGTCACGGTCTTGCCGCATGTTGGTCCCCTCGATCGCATCGATCTCGCCGGCCTGGAGGCTGCCATGCCGCCGGCCGTCCTGATCCGGGACAGCCTGGTGGCCTACAGTACCGTAATGAACGACTTTTCCGATGCGGAACTGGCCGAACTGGACCGCTGGAACAAGCGGATCGAGAGCTGTAGCTGGCCGGTCTGCTGGATACTCTACGAAAAGAACAGGTGACAGGCCAGTGGCCCCTGTATGCGCAGTGGAGGTCTGAGCACACCAATACCTGCAGTCCGACCATCTGGCATCATAACCGTCTAACATCTATATTCAACCTTATGCGAAAACTCAAGCTGGACGAACTGAACCGCCCCGGCCTGGAGGATTACCGGGCCCGGGCCAAACTGCCCCTGGCGGTGCTGCTGGACAATGTGCGATCGGGGCTGAACGTGGGCTCGGTCTTTCGCACGGCCGATGCCTTCGCCCTGGAGCAGCTGGTATTGTGCGGCATTACGGCCCGGCCTCCGCATCGGGAGATCCTGAAGACGGCCATCGGCGCCACGGAATCCGTAGCCTGGACCTATCGGGCCGGTGTGGCCGAAGCGGTCGCGGCCTGGAAGGCGCGCGGCTATTGGGCGGTGGGCGTGGAGCAGACAGACGAGAGCATCCCCCTGCAGGAGTGGCGCCGGCCGGCCGGAGCGCCCCTGCTCGTACTCTTCGGCAACGAAGTGGACGGCCTCTCGGAAGAGGTGCTGCCCCTGCTGGACCAGGCCGTGGAGGTGCCGCAGTTCGGAACCAAGCACTCGCTCAACGTATCGGTTTGCGCGGGCATCGTCCTTTGGGAGCTCATGCGGCAATACCGCTTCGGTTAGCCCGGATTACTCATCGGCATGCCCGAAGAGCGGAAACCCCATGGAATATTCCGGATCAGGGGATCATGCGGGCCAGTTCGTCGATTTTCTCCGCCAACCAGGAGCGGTTGAACACGGCCTCGTCGCGGTGCAGGGCCTTTTGCAGGCGCCCCAGCTCCTGCCGGGCGCGCTCGTCGGTGATGTAATCCAGCTGTTGGCGCAGGTAGGCCGCCTTGTGGGCCAGTTTGAAGAGGTTGTAATAGCCCTGCCGGCGGCTTTGGGCCAGGATCTGCTTGCGGCGCAGGAACTGCCGGAACGAGCCGTAGAGCGATTCCAGGGCTTCGTACTCGTCCAGGTCGTAGTACGTGCGCAGCAACAGTGCCCGTGCCCCCAGGGCATAGCGCAGGTCCGAGTACTCCACGTGCAGCAGCAGATCCAGCACCCGGTCGTAATCCCCGGCGGCATAGTGGTAGGAGGCCATGTTGAACCGGTAGGCGTTCTCGCGCACCTGCGGCAGAAGGCGATCCTTGTACGCTTCGATGAAGCGGCGCGTCCAGTCCAGCGCCTTGAGGCGGATGCCGGTGGTGACGATGTTCTTGAAGTGCCATTCGGAGAGGAAGCCATCCTCCAGCAGCAGGTCGCGGTCCAGCTCCAGCTGGTAGAGCTGCAGATTTTCGCGCAACCAGGAATCCCTGCCCTGGTTGATCTGCCGGATACAGAAATTGTGAAAGTAATTGTAGAGGGTTTGCTGCTCGGGCCTCGAAAAATGTGCCTCCTGCTCCTGCAGGCTGCGCAGGGCGTGCTGGAAGCGATCCGGGCTGCCCTCGGTGAGCATCCGCAGCACCAGGAAATACACCCAGATCTCCGGGACATTCCGGTAGTAGTCGGCCCGGGCTTCGACCTCTTCCTCGATGGCCCGGCGAAACAACTGCGGATGGTCCATGTGCAATATGGTCTGGCGCACGCTCATCTCGCAGGCGTCGCGCAGCTTCTGAGCCAGGTAAAAGTGATCGAGGGCGCGTTCCTTGCGCAGCAGGCTGTCGTCGCGCTGGCGGGCCTGGACCTGCTCGTTGAAGGCTTCCTCTTCGCGGGCCAGCTCAAAGGCTTCCCAGGAGGAGGCCCCCTCCCCCTGCTTCTCCAGTTTTTCCCATTCCTTCCGGTACAGGTGGATGAGGTCGCGCCTGCGCAATTGCTGCAGGTAGCCCAGCTCGAAGCTTCCGGCCCGGGCTTCGGTGTTGAGAAAGGCCTTGCACAGGCGCCACGCATAGGTGAGCAGGGGGGCGATGTGTTTTTCCCGAAAGGGGCGATCGGGAAAAAGCCGGTTGTGCAGGGCGGTTTTCTGGCAGCAGGCATCGGCCAGCTGCGGATGCAGCGCGCACAGCAAATCCACCAGTCGCAGCACCCCCTCGTACCTGTTGGGGTAGGGGGAGGCGGCAAATGCCAGGAAGCGCGGCATTTCACGGGGGTCAAAGGTGCGACGGGTCCGACTGAGCTTAGGTGTTATCAATAACCAACAATAAAATTCTGTGATTTAATAGCAATACAATGTTTGTCAGAAATTAATATTT
>JAJDFU010000545.1 GCA_020528935.1 Saprospiraceae bacterium
GGTGGGGTGGAAAAGGTGGGTTGTGTTCGTTGAATAGCTAGTCATGTGGGAGTAAAGACTAGTTCGTCCCGTGTCACGGTGGCTGCGGTGTGGTAGATTTCGCCTGCGATGCTGTGGGCGAGCGACTGGTCGGTTAGACAGGCCGATATGGAGGTGATCCGGTCTTCTCGGACGATGTAGATTGACTGGGCGATGAGTCCGTCAGTCCTCTGACCGATACTCAGGTTGCCGGCGATCTGATTGTCGTCCCGGGCATACACCGTATCGGAAATGGCGTACAGCAGCGTATCGACATCATCCTCGGGAGAGCCCAGCGGATCGCTGGATGTTGTCGAGAACAAGGCGGTGAAACTGCCGGTGGCGTCCGGGGTGTAGGAAAGCGTGGTCAGCGTGGTCTCAGCTCCGGACACCAGAGAGTCCAGGCGAGCCGTGTCCTGGAATACGCTCGTCATGGTTTCCGACTGCACATCTACGCGCAGCTCCACCTCATTGAGCGTGGCCGAACCCTGATTGGACACTACGGCCGAGAATTCCAGGGGCTGCACCTGCCGCAGGGGGGTGACCGTGTAGGGCGACTGCCCTTTGGAGGGATCTCGCAAGGCAATATCAAAGGCCGAGGGCAGGCCTACAAAGATATTGTCCAACTGGATCAGGTTGTCGTCGTCGGAATCGTGTACAAATGCGATAAAGATGCGCTGGCCTTCGTAGGCTTCCAGCGATACCCGCCAGTCGCTCAGCAGGCCGTTGGATCCCTCAAAGTTGGGGTGTACGTTGCCCGGGCCGGGTATGCCCATGCCGCCGCCTACGTCCTCCGCTACAACAAAGATGGTATCCGTAAAACTGGTGATCAGGGAATCCGTAGTGGACACCAGCACCTTGTAGCCGTCCATGAAGCCCGGCCCTTCAAAGGGTTTGGATTGCCAGGCGAGGCTTACCTCGGCATCGCATATTTCCAGGGGCTCCAGGATAAGCCAGTTGTTGGCCTGGGCGAAAGGCGTAAACCAGGAGGATGCAGTAGCCACCCAGTTGGTATCGCCGGGCATAGTAGTGAACTGCTCGATGCTGATGTACCACTCCTCGGGCCGGTCGTTGGCATCGGTGTTCATATCCAGGTCCAGGTTGATCCAGCTGGCAGGGATCTCCTGGGACTGAAAGTCTTCGAACAGCAGTGTATCCATGGGACAGTTGGCTCCCCGGGATGCAGCGTTCTGCGTTGCGCCCTTCCATTGCTGGTTTTGAACAGGCCGGTAGGTGACGGCTTGCCTGTCCTGCAATGTATGCGTGTTTTCGGACCGCTTGACCGGAAATTCGCGTTCCACCTGCTGCTGCGCGTAGAGTGAAAACGCACTCAGCATGAGCGTTAATAGGGTAAATGTCTTAAAGTTCATCTGGAATAAATTTTTGAAAAGGAATGGCAAACTATAATTTTATTTGTCATGATTCAGGCATTTTGGGCGATTTTTATAATTTTTTTTGTCAGGCGGCTGGCCAAAAACAAAAAAGCCATCGGGAATTCCCGATGGCTTTTTGCGTGTGTGCGGACAGTATCTACTGCAGTTCCGCCGAGGCGTATTGCAGCTCGCCCTGGTATTCACCGGCTTTCAGCCGTTTGCTCACCGCATCGAAGGCATCCAGCGTGATCTCAATGTCTTCCTTATTGTGGGCCGCGGTGGGGATCATGCGCAACAGGATCATACCCTTGGGGATCATGGGATACATCACCATGCTGCAGAATACCCGGTGTTGCTCGCGGATGTCGTGCACCAGGTTGGCGGCCTCGTAAGGGGTACCGTGCATGTACACCGGTGTCACACAGGCATCGCAATTGCCGAGGTCAAAGCCGCGTTCACGCAGGCCGTTCTGCAGCATGTTCACGTTTTCCCACAGCTTGTCTTTCAGCTCCGGGTGCTTGCGCATCAGCTCCAGCCGTTTGAGGTTGCCGATCACCAGCGGCATGGGCAGGGTCTTGGCAAATAGCTGGGAACGAGTGTTGTAGAGCAGGTAGGTGATGATGTCCTTGTCGCCGGCTACGAAGGAACCAATGCTGGCCAGGGATTTGGCGAAAGTGGAGAAGTAGAGGTCGATCTCGTCCTGTACGCCCTGTTCTTCGCCGGCACCGGCGCCGGTTTCACCCAGGGTGCCGAAGCCGTGGGCATCGTCAACGAGCAGGCGGAACTCGTACTTTTTCTTGAGCTCTGCGATCTCCTTCAGTTTGCCCTGTTCGCCGCGCATGCCGAATACTCCTTCCGTCACTACCAGGATGCCGCCGCCGGATTTTTCCGTCAGTTGGGTGGCGCGCTGCAGTTGCTTCTCCAGGTGTTCCATGTTGTTGTGCTCAAAGGGCAGCCGCCGGCCGATGTGCAGGCGCACCCCATCGTAGATGCAGGCGTGGCTGTCGCTGTCGTACACCACTACGTCGTGGCGGCCCAGCAGCGCATCGATGAGGGAGAAAATACCCTGAAAGCCGTAGTTGAGCAGAAGGGCCGCTTCTTTGTTGACGAATTCTGCCAATTCGCTTTCCAGCTGCTCGATGTAGGTGTTGTCGCCCGACATGATACGGGCACCCATGGGATAGGCCAGGCCCCATTCGGCCGAGGCTTCGGCATCTACCCGGCGCACTTCCGGGTGGTTGGCCAGCCCCAGGTAGTTATTGATGTTCCAGATGATGAATTCCTTGCCTTGAAAATTCATTCGGCTGCCTATTTCACCTTCCAGTTTTGGAAAGGCATAGTAGCCGTGCGCCTCGTGGGCGTATTGGCCCAGGGGGCCGCGATTACCGGCGAACTTCGCGAAGAGGTCCATATCTCACGGTTTAGTTTTACAATTTGTTTTGAAAAAAATCACCACACTTTCCGGGCGGCATCGTCTTCCACCCACCGACTCCAGCTTTTGTTGTAGGTGTGTATGCGATTTACGGGTTTTCCCTGGTCGTTTTCCAGGGGGTAGCCCCGGTTTGTCCATTCGAAAATGCTGCCGTACAGGTTGCGCACATCGGTGAAGCCGGCTTTTTGCAGCCGCTTACCTATGCGCTCGCTGCGATAACCCACCGAGCAGTAGAGTACGACAGGCGTGTCTCTGGATACGTCTTTCAGCTCGGCCAGGTCAAAATCCCGGTAGCCCGCGTATTTCGCTCCGGGAATGTGGCTCACTTCGTATTCCTCCCGCTCGCGGGTATCGAGCAGGTAGAACTTTTCTCTTTCGGCCTTCAGTTCCTCCACCCCTATGAGCGGCACTTTAAAGCTCAGCAGGCTCGTCAGCTTGCGGTCAAACGCGTCATTGGTCAGCCGGGGGCGGTCCTCGGGCGGTTCCTGCGCGCAGGAATACAGTCCGAGAATTAATAAACCGAATAGACTTGCCAATGTTTTTCGCATTTCGTCAAAGTGCTACGGGACCCTCGCCTATCTCATCCGAAAGGTACTGCCCATCGGAACAAAGGGGGGCGAGCTGGTCCTGGATGAAAGACTTTATCCGCTTCTGGTAGGCATCCGGATAAAGGAGGTGCAGGTTTGGGCCCGCATCCAGGCTGAAGTACAGGGGCAGCCTGGTTTCTTTCCGGAAGGCCTGAATTTTTTGAATCGAGGTAATGGTGTTGGGTTCCAATAAAAGGTAAGGGGGCCGGGAGCTGAACATGAGCCCGTGAAGCGTAAGTGCTTCCGACTCCACAATGCGGCCGAAGGCCTCCAGTTCTCCTTGGCGGAGCGCCCAGACGAGTTCCTGCAGGTTGCGCTGCGCATCGGCGTAGCGGGCCTCAGCATAGGGGTTGCTGTCCATGAGTGCATGCCCGGCACTGCTGGATACTGCTTTTTCAGACGTACTCACCAGCAAGATGTCATCCCGAAAGCTCAAAAAGTCCGGATGTACGTCTTCCAGCGGAAGCGCGAACTCATCCGAACTGCCTTCCACCTCAATGGTCTTCCCCCACACCACAGCCCCACAGTACAGGCTGCGGCAGACACTGCCCGACCCCAGGCGGGATGTGTAAGAAGCCTTGCGAAGAAATTCGCTGCGTTCCTTTTTGGCATCGAACAGTTTTTCTTCCAGGCTGCACAGGCACAGCGCCAGCGCGCTCATGGCCGAAGCCGAAGAAGCTATGCCGGCCGAATGCGGGAAGGCGTTCTTGGAGTAGATGCTGAACTCCAGCTGGGGCAAAAAGGGGAATATCGCCTTGAGGCTTTCGAAGTATTGGCGAATGCGATCAGCAAAACCGGGTTTGGGCGCACCCTCAAAGAAAAAGTCGAGGGTTATTTCAGGGCTGGATTCTTCCTTGGGGCGGTAGTGCAGCCGGGTTTCGGTATGTGCATGTTGCAGGGTGAAGCTGACGGAAGGATTTCTGGGCAGTTGGCGGCCGTGCTTGCCCCAGTATTTGACCAGGGCAATGTTGGACGGACTTCGCCACGCGACCTCGCCCGGCTTCACCTGCCCGGACTCCAGGATGAGATGTGGGTTGACGTATTGCCCCTCCGCTTGCCGCATAACCCTGATTTTCAGTTTGAAGGGGCAAAATTAGGCAAAGCGCCTGCAATTAGTGACACCAAAGTGCAAAAATTGCGCGGTTCTTTTTTAACTTTTTGATTTTCAGCGCTTTACATCAATTGCTTCCCCCTTCAGCTGATTTGGCCCGCTGTGCTCGTTGCATGGGGTTTTCCCGTTGCCTTTGCATCATTTTGCTGCGATAGAGTTCAAAGCGGCTGGGGCCTTCTGGCCTGGGCGGGTAGTAGTTGTTGTCCGTATCCACGTCGGCGGTTTCCAGAAACGGATCGAGGGTGATCTGTCGAATTTCTTTTTCCAGGGGAAATATTTTGGTGACCTCATCGCTGGTGATCTTCCAGATCTCGGCGGGGATGCGGACCAACTCGGTGGTTCCGTCCACAAACTCGAACTGCAGAATGATGGGCATGACCAGGCCGCCCTTATTCTGGAAGGTGATCTCGTAGTAGTTGGTCTGAGCGTTGAGCAGTTCTTTTTCTTCGGGGGTAAGGGTATTGAGATAGCGCTCGTAGTCCTGCCGGTCGAGTACGCTGACCTCCAGCGGATCGTAGGCGTTGTAGAAGTCCCGTATGGCGGGGTCGATTTCGTCCTGGGTCTGGGCGATCTGTTTCCGGTTGCGGATGATGCTGATATTTTCGGGCTCCTGTGCCTGAGCTTCGGCCAGCAATTGGTTTTCCAGGTCCGGATTTTTCGTGTCCAGGCGGTACCATTGTACATCGGCTATGGCCATATCCACATGGTCGGTGGTGTAGAACCATCCGCGCCAGAACCAGTCGAGGTCAACGCCGGAGGCATCTTCCATAGTGCGGAAGAAATCGGCGGGGGAGGGGTGTTTGAACTTCCAGCGCCGGGCGTAGGTCTTAAAGGCGTAATCGAATCCCTCTCGGCCGATGATGGTCTCCCGCAGGATATTGAGTGCGGTAGCGGGCTTGCCATAGGCGTTGTTTCCAAACTGGAAGATGCTTTCCGAGTTGGTCATGATGGGGGAGATGCGGTCTTTGTCGCCCTTCATGTAGTCCACGATCTTGTGGGCCGGGCCGCGGCGCGAGGGATAGTTGCGTTCCCACTGCTGCTCGACGAGAAACTGTACGAAGGTATTCAGGCCTTCGTCCATCCAGGTCCATTGCCGCTCGTCGCTGTTGACGATCATGGGGAAGTAGTTGTGGCCTACCTCGTGGATGATCACCCCGATGAGGCCGTACTTCGTGCGCTCCGTATAGGTACCGTCGGGTTCCGGTCGCCCGCCGTTGAAGCAGATCATGGGGTATTCCATACCGATGCGATCGGTGTGGATGGACCAGGCTACCGGATACGGATAGTCAAAGGTGTAGTGCGTGTACCACTTCAGGGTATGGGCCACTACTTTGGTGGAATATTTTCCCCACAGTGGATTGCCTTCTTTGGGGTACATGCTCATCGCCATGACCACACTGCCGTCCTCCTGCTCTACGCCCATGGCGTCCCAGATAAACTTTCTGGAAGCGGCAAAGGCGAAGTCGCGCACGTTTTCAGCGCGAAAGACCCAGGTCTTTTTCCCACCGGCCTTTTGCTTTTCATTTTCCCGGGCTTCTGCTTCGGTGACGATGAGTACGGGTTCCGTTCGCTCCTTGTGCGCCTGCTCCAGCCGTTGGCGCTGTGCTTTGCTGAGCACCTCCTTTTCATTTTGCAGGACGCCCGTAGCGGCCACCAGGTGATCTTCCGGCACCGTGATGCGCAGCTCGTAATCGCCGAAGGGAAGGGCGAACTCACCCCGTCCCAGGAATGGTTTGTTTTGCCAGCCTTC
This sequence comes from Saprospiraceae bacterium, assembly GCA_020528935.1. Classification (GTDB taxonomy): domain Bacteria; phylum Bacteroidota; class Bacteroidia; order Chitinophagales; family Saprospiraceae; genus JAJDFU01. The sequence goes on from JAJDFU010000545.1 coordinate 6,272, forward strand.
CACATCGCTGTACACGCACATGCGGGGGAAAAACTGGGCAATGGTGAAGAGGTGGTTGCCGTCTTCGGGGAAATACTCGTAGCCGGATCGCCCTCCGATTTGCTTGCGGTCGTTGATGTTGTACCACCATTTGATGCGGAAGCTGAAGGATCCTCCGGAGGCCAGAGGCGTGGGCAATTCCACGCGCATCATGGTCTGCACGATGGTATAGGGCAGAGGCTGCCCGCCGGGGAGCTGCACATATTCGATCTTGAAGCCTCCGTCGAAGGAGGGTTCCAGTCGCTTCAGACTCCGCAGGCTCATCTGATCGCGCAGGCGTCCGGTCTGGATCTTATAGGAGTTTGAGTTCCGAGCCCTTCGATTCTGATCCAATTGTACCCAGAGGTAGTCGAGCTGATCGGGCGAGTTGTTGTGATAAGTTATGGTCTCGGTGCCGTAGATCCGCTGATTGCGTTCGTCCAGCTCGATGTCCATTACGTAGTCGGCCTGCTGCTGCCAGTACGCATGCCCCGGCGCGCCGGCGGCATTGCGATACACATTGGGAGTGGGCAGCTCCTGGCCCAACTGGCGAAACTTGTTTTGATTGGTATTCGGCTGACCGAAGAGCAGGGTGGCGCACCAACCCATCAGCAGCAGGAGGGTGAAACGGCTTGTCATACTGTGGTGATTTTTCCGGGAACTCGAAGCGCAAAAATAGTTAATGCCCGTCAATCGCTCGAATGCACTTGGCGAACTCTGGGAAAACGGAGAAGTGGGCACAATGTTCCACGTGGAACACAAAAAATGGGAACGGCAAGCTGAGCCGGAACATGCACCGCATGTTCCGCCCCTTGGACTGACGAATGGTAAAATGTTGTTCGTCCATGCGTGATCAGAATTTTGGATTGCAATCCCTGATTTGATAGGCATCCCAATGTGGGATACACCCGTTGCGAAGGGGTCGGGGCGTTTTCACTACCCCAAACCCTGCGCAATGGGGAATGCTGATCCATGACGAT
>JAJDFU010000637.1 GCA_020528935.1 Saprospiraceae bacterium
CTTTGGGCATACGAAAAGGATTCGGACCAGCGTTAGCAAATTGTACACGGGACAAAAATAGCAATCCCCATTCAATCTGAAAGGATTCCGTCGGGACTCCCTTACTGAGGTGCAGCCTGAAAGCCGGGCAGTGTGCCAGTTGATATGCCGCAGCGACCGGTAGCGGGAAATTCGGATCGGATAGCGAATTTTTCCTATCCTTTTTTCTTTCAACTGGTCTGGGCGATCAGATAATTGTACTTTTGCAGTGCCAACAAAATTCCAGTTTAATCCCTAACATATTCTCTGTTATGAAGAAGCAAACGCTGAATCGACTGATCCCAGGTGTCCTCTCTCTTCTTGCCGTTGCCGTCATGTCCTCTTGCAATCGCGGATATGGATGCCCCACCAACTTTTCGGTAGACGAAAGCGTTCAGCTGCTTATCCAGCAATTGCTGAATGTACTGTAATCGTTGCCCGGAGTTAAAGTAGGAGGCTAATCCGATTGCTCCATCACCGGCTTGTTGTCGTGGCCCTACGCATCGCTCCCTGAAGCCTCGCACCGTTTTTGAGGCAGAGGGCGAGAGGCCTTTTACTTAATTTTCGGCTTGTTTTTCTTTTGGCTGCGCTTGACCAGCGGGGATAATTATCCTGTGTTGCCTACAAGCCGGCCACACCTCAAATTCTCCTATGGAAGAATTGGAGATCATCGTCACCCAGGATGGCTCGCACAGCGTGCTTTCCCATCGCTTTGGGGTAAGTTATCATTCGCGTTACGGGGCCATTCAGGAGTCGAGGCATGTCTTTTTGGAAGCCGGCTTATTTACCGTCGCTCCGGGCCTGAGGAAGGTAGACCTGCTCGAGATCGGCTTCGGTACGGGGCTGAATGCCCTTCTGACCTATGCGGAGGCCGCGGAGCGGAAGTGGACGATACAGTACGAAGCAGTAGAAGGCTATCCGCTCGAACTGGAGCAAGCGTTGTCGCTGAACTATCCCGAACGGCTACAGGTGCCGGAACTGAAAAGCGTATACGAACATATGCACCGCCAGCCCTGGGGCGAGCGGCGGGAGATTGCGCCGTTTTTCGCGCTTAACAAGCGGAAGGAGTTGTTCGAGCGGCTTCACTACCCCGATCCGGCTTTCGACCTGATCTACTTCGATGCCTTTGCGCCCAATGCTCAACCGGAGCTTTGGGATATGCCGGTACTCGAGCGCATGGCACAGGCGCTCCGTCCAGGGGGGGTACTGGTGACCTATTGCGCCAAGGGAAGCTTTAAGCGAAATCTCCGGTCGCTCGGTTTTACCATTGAGGCCTTGCCCGGCCCCCCCGGCAAACGGGAGATGACCCGAGGCGTCCTCAAGGATGGGTAACCGGCTCCTGCTGGGTTCGGCCTTTGATCACATTGATCTTACCGTCTTCGCCAAAAAGCTCTCTGGATTTGCGGTTATACGCCAATGCTGCCTCTTCGGCCGTCGCGAACATGCCGATGTGGATCGACCTCCGGCCTACGGAGATGACGGCCCGGTAGCGATTGTTCTCTTTGTACACACCGGTATAGCCCACCTTGCTGCTGGTGCGCCGCTTGCGACTGGCCACGGAGCGCGATCGATAGACGATGTTTTCCAGGCGGCAATCGAGTTTGTTGCCGTTGCGGGCACCGACCAGGTTGCTTCCTTTGGATTTGGTGTGCTGGAGAAATTTTTCGGCAACGAGCTTGTGCAGGTAAATGGTCTCCGTTTTGTAACCCCCGTTGGCCCGGCGCCAGGTTTTCTGGAAAACCGCGCAGCCACTGGAGTGCTTGCGCAGGTTGTTGATCAGGTCGATCTTGAGCAAGTAGGGATCCGTAGTGAGAAATTCGTACACTTGATCGTCGAGGAGCACGTAATCGTCGGCATTTTTCAACTTCACTTTGTAAAGCATGCCTGTTGGTAGGTTTGTTGCACAAAAATTTGGTTAGGGCTTGCACGGAATGTGCATATCTGACAGGCCCAAAATAGTAAAAGACTTCAACAAACGCACAGGAATTCCAGATGCCGGACAAATAAAAGGCCTCGCTAAAGCTGTTTGGCCAAATTTTTATTCAAAAAAACCTCTTTCGCTTTTTATTGTTTTCTCCGTAATTGCTTTGTTGAAGAATGGACGAACTACACCTGCACGAGCGGTATATGCGCCGCTGTTTTGACCTGGCGCGGCTGGGCGGTGGAAAGGTGTCGCCCAATCCCATGGTGGGGGCCGTACTGGTTGGTCAGGATCGCATTCTGGGAGAGGGATACCACCGGCAGTACGGCGAGGCCCATGCCGAGGTGCAGGCCGTAGCTGCTGTTCCGCCCTCGTTGCGGCCTCTCATCCCAAGGAGCACCCTCTATATTTCCCTGGAGCCTTGCTGTGTGTACGGACGCACGCCCCCTTGCACGCAAATGATCCTTCGCGAGGGCATTCCCAGGGTGGTGATCTCCACCCTGGACACCAGCCCCGAGGTCAATGGAAAAAGTGTGGCTCTCTTGCGCGAACAGGGGGTCGAAGTCATCAGCGGCATACTGGAAAGGGAGGGCCGGGAGCTTTTTGCGCCACGCGATCGCTTTGCGCGCCTTCAGCGCCCATATATCACACTGAAATTCGCTCGCACCGAAGAGGGATTCCTGGCTCCGCTGCCCCTGGCGCGGCAGCCCATCAGTTCAGCGGCTGCACAGCGCCTGGTGCATCGTTGGCGCGGCGAACACGACAGCATACTGATCGGCTACCGCACAGCCCTCACCGACGATCCGCTGCTGACCAACCGCTTTTTCCCCGGCGGGCGAAGCCCGCTTCGCATCGTGCTGGATCCCGAGCTCCAACTGCCGGCAAAGCTGAGGGTTTTTCAGGCTGACGATGTGCCCACCTGGATCGTCTATGAATCCGCTACTGCCAAACCTCCGGAAGAAAAACGGCCCGGACTGGTCTACTTCCGATCCGCCCCCGGCATGCAGGGGGTGTTGGATCTGCTCGGCGAGTTGAGAAACCAAAAGGTCAGCAGCCTCCTGGTAGAGGGAGGAGCTGCCGTCATCCGGCGTTTTCTCGAAGCTGATCTCTGGGACGAGGCCCGCGTGCTGGTCGGTTCGGCGCACTTTGCCCGGGGGCTGCCGGCTCCCGCCATTCCGTCGCATCCGGCTGCCGAATACGCGTTTGGCGCCGACCGGATCCTTCGGTACCGGCATCCCGCCTTCGAACGTTAAACTATCATTAAAGTGCCCGGAATCAAGTAGAGAGGGCTTGAATGGTTGTTTTTCCTTGTGTTACATTTACGCCATCTCGCGCTCACCAAACTCAAATCCAAGGATGAAGATCGGCCTTTTTGCTGCCCTGTCTCTGCTCGTGCCCTGTTCTGCAGGTATGCTGCCCGCCAATCCGGCTCCGGCCGAAAATACCAGTGAAGGTGCAGTAGAATGGCTCTCCTGGGATGATGCGATACAACGCAACAAACAGGGAGACCGAAAGATCTTTCTGAGCATCTACACGGACTGGTGTGGCTGGTGCAAACGCATGGATTCCCAGACGTACAGCCATCCCCAAATCGCCGGCTATCTCAATGCGCATTTTCTGCCGGTAAAACTGGACGCCGAGTACCGGCAGACCTTGACTTTTCAGGGCGAAACCTACGACTTCGTCAAAAAGGGAAAACGGGGTTATCACGCTTTGGCCGCCGAATTGCTGCGCGGCAGGCTGAGCTATCCCAGCGTGGTCTTTTTCGACGAGGAGGGCGAGGTGATTCAGGCTATTGTGGGCTTCAAAACACCGAAACAGTTCGAACAGATCCTCACCTATTTTGCCGGCGACCATTACAAGCATACGCCCTGGGGCGTGTACGCGCGCAATTACCAGCCCTTCCTGATATCAGACAAATGATCCAGTGCGGATCCCGCCCGCCGGCCTCAGCGCTTTTTCAGGCCGAGCACACCCAGTAAACCGCGCGTGAGTTCCCGGGCTACGGTATTGCCGATCTGGCGCGCAGTCGGGTTGCTGAGGATTTTTTCCAGGGTTGATTTTTCCCGCGCGGCTTTTTTTACCTGCCCGCGGATCTTTTCCTGATGATCCTCGCTTTGGGCTTTCTCCAGTTTTTCCTTCAGGATCTCTTTGGCGCTTTCGCGATCCAGTTCCTTTTCGTACCGGGACAGCAATTCGGAACCCCGGACGATCTCGTCAATCTCCTTCGGGCTGAGCACGTCCATACGCGACTGGGGGGCTCGAAGAAGGGTGTAGACCAGGGGGGTGGGAATGCCCTTTTCGCCCAGGGTGGTGACCAGGGCTTCGCCAATGCCCAGTTGGGTGAGCACCTCGTCCACCTCGTAATAGTCCGACAGGGGGAAGTTTTCGGCGGCCAGCTTTATAGCCTTTCGATCCTTGGCCGTGAAGGCGCGCAGGGCGTGCTGCACTTTGAGGCCCAATTGGCTGAGTACCGGCGCGGGAATATCCACCGGATTCTGGGTGATGAAAAACAGCCCCACCCCTTTGGAGCGAATGAGCTTGACGATCATTTCGATCTGATCCATGAGGGCGTCGGTGGCTTCCTCAAAAATGAGATGGGCTTCGTCAATGAACAGGACCAGTTTGGGCTGATCCAGGTCGCCTTCTTCCGGGAAGGTGGCGTAAACCTCGGCGAGAAGCTGAAGCATGAAGGTGGAGAACAGCTTGGGCCGATCCTGAATATCCGTAAGGCGAACGATGGATACCAGGCCCCTGCCTTCGTCATCGGTCCGGACCAGGTCTTCCACTGCAAAGGAGGGTTCGCCGAAAAAGCGATCGGCCCCTTGCTGTTCCAACTCCACCAACCGGCGCATGATGGCGCCGGTGCTGGCCGAGGACATGCGTCCGTATTCCTCCTGGATTTCCTCCTTGCCCTCGCCGGTGAAGTAATTGAGTACCTGCCGCACGTCGTCCAGGTCGACGAGTGGGAGCTTGTGGTCGTCGCAGAACTTGAACAGCACGGCCATAATGGTGGATTGCACCTCGGTGAGGTCGAGCATTTTGGAGAACAGCACCGGACCGAATTCGGAAACGGTAGCCCGCAGGCGAAGCCCCGGCTCCTCCGAGAGGCTGAGAAACTCCACCGGACTGCCGCCGGCCTCGAAGGGAAAGCCGATCTGCTGGTGCCGCTCTTCGATCTTTTCATTGCTTTGCCCCGGCACAGCTATTCCGGAAAGGTCGCCTTTAACGTCCATGACGAGAGAAGGTATACCCTTGAGCGACAGTTGCTCGGCAATGATCTGCAGGGTTTTGGTCTTGCCGGTGCCTGTAGCGCCACTGATGAGGCCGTGGCGGTTGAGGGTGCGCAGCGGCAGGCGTACCGGGGCTTCGCTATACACCTGTCCGTCGAGTATGCCGGCACCCAGGTCGATGTAGTCCCGCTTGAAGGTGTAGCCAGACTGAATGTCCTGGACAAACTGCTCCTTACTGGCCATTTGCGTTCGTTTTGGGGCTTGAAGATAAGCCATCGGCCAGACAATTTTCAGTCCTGCCGGTTCCACTCCTCCAGCCGCCGCCGGAAGCGCCGCTCGTCCGCCGGCCAGGCTGAACGTTCGTATGTGGCTTCCAGCTCCTTTTCCAGCTGGTCTTCCATGAGATCGGGGAAAAAGTCGAGTCCGGTAAGGGCCTCCGCAGAGTCGATGGTAAGAGCGTACCGATGGAGGGGTTCGCGGCTCAGCTGGTTGGGTATGACGAAGGCGATGCCCTGGTAGTCGGGCTCGCGCAGGTCGAGCAACACCTTGAAGTAGGCGGCCGGCACTTTCACGCGATTGCGGCCGATCTCGTCCAGAGGCGCTTCGGTCATTACCGGGCCGGACAGTACGAACAGTTCTCCTTTTTGTTTGGCCCATTCGCGCGTCAGTTCCTCCAGCTCGCGCCAGATGCCGCGGTTGAAATGTTTGTGCTGCGGACTGATGTTGCTCATGAAAAAGGTTTCGCGCATGGCCTCCCGGTCGTAGGCCCGGTCGGCGACAGCTACCAGATGCCCCCGGTCGTAATCGGGATGCCGGAAATCGCGGCTGTCGGCCGTGCCCCGGCGCACCTGGGGGTCGGGCCGGTAGTCGTCCTCACGGGGTAGCCAGGGTTTGCGCAGGTCCTCCCCCCGCAGCACGTAGGCAACCCATTCGGCCTGCTTCCACGATTCTACATAGGATAAGCTGTAGGTGCGATGCGCTATCCGTTGTCCGCGCCCACCCCCGGGCAGATAAAAGCGGTCTTCTACCCGCTCCGGCCGGGTAAAGAGCTCGCGGATCGCCTGCCAGGCCAGCACGAAACCGAGGAGTATGACAGCCAGCAGCAATACCCGCAGGATGGTACTGGCCGCCCCCCTACTCTGCCGCTGATGGCTGCGCCGGAATTGCGCCATATTTTTGGATTTTGGGCGGGAATTGGCCTGAGACGAAGCCGTTCCCTACCTTTGGCCAAAGTAGTGAATATGCTCAAGGTAGGCATCACCGGCAATATGGGAAGCGGCAAGACCACCGTATGCCACATTTTTGAGGTGCTGGCTATACCGGTGTACTATGCCGACGAGCGGGCCAAGCAACTTATGGTGGAGGAAGAGGATCTGGTGGCCGGTATCAAAGACTTGTTCGGCCCGGAGGCCTACCACGACGACGGCAGCCTCAACCGGGACCACATTGCCCGAAAGGCTTTCTCCGACCCGGACAAGCTCAGGCAGCTCAACGGCCTGGTGCATCCGGCCGTGGCCCGGGACACCCTCCGCTGGCAGGCCGAGCAGGAAAAAAAGAACGCGCCCTACACCCTGCGCGAAGCGGCCCTTTTATACGAGAGCGGAAGCGATAAGTGGCTGGACAAGATCATTGTAGTTGCTGCCCCTGAAGATATTCGTATTCAACGGGTTAGGAAGCGTGATGGAAGTTCGGAAAAGGAGATCAAAGCCCGTATGGATAAGCAGATGCCCGAAGCGGAAAAGGTGGCCCGGGCCGATTTTGTGATCCAAAACGACGGCAGCCGCTCTTTGATCGAACAGGTGATTCACATTCATCAACAGCTCGTACCATGATCCAGGACCCCACCATCCGCCTGAGTACGGAACAGGAAGTAGAACGGCAGATCCGGGAGGAAGGCCACTTGCGGCACTGCCTATTGTATGCACTGGACCTCACCTCCTGGGATGCCGAACGGCTGGCTTCCGCCGTGGACTCTACCACCCTCTTCCTGGGATGCCGCCTTTCGGCCGAGCAGGAGCACGCCGTTCTGGCTGCAGAGGCCATGTATTTCTCTGCCCCCACCGCTCTTCCTTACGATCCCTTTCGCCCGGGGCTGTACACCTGGCAGGAGCTGCTGGCAGGCTGGAACGGCGCCATGGAAGACAGTTACGACTACAGGATCTACGAGCACTTTTCGCGCAGCCGCTTCAACCCGCCCCTGGTAGAGGCGCTCTGGCAGCGCATACACGACTACAGCATCGATGCGGCCCTGCGCGAGCTGATGCAGTTTGATCCGAACGGAATGACCCGGAAACGAGCCGTGGGCTTCATGGGCGGGCACAGCGTACGGCGGGATACCGAGGCTTTTTACCGGAGTGCACGCACGGCCCAGCTGCTGGGAGCTGCCGGCTACTTCGTCGTGTCGGGCGGCGGGCCGGGCATCATGGAAGCTGCCAATCTGGGGGCTTACCTGGCCGGGGAGGATGAAGCGGCGCTGCGCAAGGCGATCGACCTGCTGTCAGAAAGTCCCCACTACACCAGTCCGGGCTACCATCGGGTCGGCCTGCAGGTGCTCGAGCGCTTTCCGAACGGCAGGCAAAGCCTGGCCATTCCCACCTGGTTTTACGGACACGAGCCCAGCAATGTTTTTGCCACACACATCGCCAAGTACTTTTCCAACAGCATACGCGAAGACACCCTGCTGGCCGTCAGCCTGTACGGCATCGTCTTTGCGCCGGGCAGTGCGGGCACGACCCAGGAGATCTTCATGGATGCCGCGCAGAACCACTATGTGACCTTCAACTTCTACAGTCCTATGGTTTTTCTGGGGAAGAAACGATACGAGATCGACACCCTCATCTATCCGCTCTTGCGGCAACTGGCCTGGGAGCAGCCCTACTTTGATCTCATCCATCTCACCGATGAGCCGGAAGAGGTAGTGCGCTTCCTGAAAGATCATCCCCCCGTGCAGAAGGACGCTTAGCTCACTCCGGCTTCATCGGCTTTGGCCAGGGCTTCCTTGTAGGTTTCCAGGCAGCGCTCCCGGGCAAACTTGTGCTCCACAATGGGATCGGGGTAGTCGTCGGTGTCGAATTCGGGCACCCATTCCTTTACGTAGCTGTAGTCCTTGTCGAACTTTTCGCGCTGGCTGTAGGGGTTGAACACCCGGAAATAAGGCGCGGCATCCGTACCGCTGCCGGCCGCCCACTGCCAGCCGCCGTTGTTGCTGGCCAGTTCGTAGTCCAGTAGTTTTTTGGCGAAGTAGGCCTCTCCCTTTCGCCAGTCGATGAGGAGGTGCTTGGTGAGGAAACTGGCCGTGATCATGCGCACGCGATTGTGCATGTAGCCGGTCTGGTTGAGCTGACGCATACCCGCATCTACAATGGGATAGCCGGTGCGCCCCTCGCACCAGGCCTGGAACTGCTCCTCGTCGTCCCGCCAGGGAATGAAGCTGTATTTGGCGCGAAAGGGCTCATTGACCACATGCGGGTAGTTGGCCAGGATCTGCGCGTAAAAGTCCCGCCAGATGAGCTCGTTGAGATAGGCATCGCTCAGCCCCCGGGCTCGCCGGGCTTTCTCCCGTATGCTGATGGTGCCGAAGCGAAAGTGGACGCCCAGGCGGGAAGTGCCGCCCTCGATGCCGGGAAAGTTGCGGGTCTTGCCGTAGTTCTTGATGCGCTTGCGAGGTACCTCCCTGGGCGGAAAGGGAATGCCCGCCCGCGCAAAGCCGATGTCTTCCAGGCTGGGCAGGTCGAAGGGCTCCCGCTTCCAGAAAGCGTCGAAATGCTCTTCGGTGGGATAACGCCGGAGGTAGGCCGACACCTCAACCTCCTCCCCTTCCGCATTGACCATAGTGGTGCGGTCTTCCTTCAGCCGGGCAAACCACTTGCGCTTGTAGGGGGAAAAGACGGTGTACGGCTTTTCCTCCCCGGTGAGGACCTCTTTTTCTTCAAAGATGACGTGATCCTTGAAGGCGTGAAAGGGGATGTCCCGCTCCTGCAGCAGATCGGCCACCATCTTGTCGCGTTCGCGGGCGTAGGGCTCGTAGTCGCGATTGGTGTATACGGCCTTTACTTCGAATTCCTCCAGCAGCCGGGGAAAAACCTCTTCGGGCTTGCCGTGGCGGACGAGCAGGCTGCTGCCCAGCTCGCGCAACTGCTCCTGGATCTCCATGAGGTGATCGTGGATGAACTCCACCCGGGCGTCTTTTTTCTCCTCCAGATCGTCCAGGATATGGGTGTCGAAAATGAAGAGCGGCAGCACCGGCCCGCCGCTTTTCAGGGCGTGGTACAGGCCGGCATTGTCGTGCAGGCGCAGATCGCGCCGATGCCAGAAGAGGGTGATGGGCTGCATGGAAAGTTCCGTTTGAGCTATGTGTTTCTCAAACGGAAGGGGTATGCCTTTGTTCAGCCTTTGACGAGAATGGGTTTTTTGTCGAAGGGGTTGAGCGCCACGCCCCTGACGTGGGCTTCGGCCTCCAGGCGATATTCCGATTTGACCTTGCGGAAGTACTTGGCCACTTTGACCAGCCCGCCCATGAGCAGGTTGCGCTCTTCGAGTTCATCCATTTCGGAACGCAGAAAGGATATGGGCAGGGTAAAAGGCACCTCGACGATCTCGCCGGCAGGGATCTCTACATCCACGTTTTGGGTGGTTACGCCCAGCTCGTACTCATCCACCAGCTTCTCATCGCCCCGGCCCCGGCTGAAGCGCTCAATGAAAGCGATCTTCACCTGCGTGACGAACTGGGTGTTCAGCGACTGAAACCGGATCTTTCCCTCGATGAGGCGATCCTGATCCGTGATTTCTTCGGGTATGATGAGCTCCAGCTTCACGCCTTCGATGCCCAGCCATGTTTTTACGCGTCCCAGCATAAGAGTGGATTGAATGCAGCCTAAAGGTACGCGCAAAAGATTATTCGATTCTGCCTTTTTCTATGGACGAGGGGCATTCACCGATCAATCAACGGCCGACAAAGCGTTTGTGCCAGCTTTCGCGCAGGGGTTTCTCCCATTGCCGTTCAAAGGCGGCCTTGGTGTCCACCAGATTGTCGAATACGGGCGTGTCGTCCGTGATCCGGCCTTCGGAATAGGCCTCCTGGAAGGCTGCTTTGGGCAGGACGGCTACCTGTTCGCCCTCCCGATAGGCAAAGGCCATGCGGTCGAAGAGATGCAGGCCCAGGCGATCCTCCAGCGATTTGAGGAAATACACGGATTTGTCGATGGAACAGCCGCTGGCTCCGGCATGGCTTTCGTCCACCAGGAGCACGATGAAGGTGCGATGCCACACATCGCCATGGGCCCGGAGCTGCCGGTTGTGGCTCACCCACTCCTGCACGAAGGCCTGCAACTCCTCGCGTACGGCTTGCACTTCGGTCTCGGTCAGGGGCCGGTTGCTTTGATAGATCCACACGCGGGTGTCATCGGGCAAGGTGTCGTAAGGTGCTAGTGGCATGAGAACGATGATTTGGTCACCTTAATGTACAAAGCAGTGAACCGCAAGGTTTGAAGAGGGTGAGTTTGGGTTTGGGTTTGGGTTTGGGTTTGGGTTTGGGTTTGGGTGTGGTTACCCATCTACCTCATCTCTACAACCCGTTATTATTCACAATGAGCTCCGCGAGGTCGTACACCATCACCTCGTCCTGCTTGTCCTTGGCTTTCATGCCGTCGCCCATCATGGTGAGGCAGAAGGGGCAGTTGGCGGCGATGATCTCGGCGCCGGTCTCCAGGGCTTCTTCGGCCCGCTCGATGTTGATGCGCTTGTCGCCGGGCTCGTCTTCTTTCCACATCTGGGCGCCGCCGGCCCCGCAGCAGAGGCCGTTGCTCTTACAGCGCTTCATCTCTACCAGCTCGTTGTCCAGGGCTTCCAGCACCTTGCGCGGGGCTTCGTACACGCCGTTCACGCGGCCCATATAGCAGGAGTCGTGATAGGTGATGCGCTTGCCCTCGAAGGCGCCGCCTTCTTTCATTTTGATGCGGCCCTCGTCGATGAGTTGCTGCAGCAGCTGGGTGTGGTGGATCACATCGTACGCACCGCCCAGCGCGGGATAGTCGTTCTTGAGGGTGTTGAAGCAGTGGGGGCAGGTGGTCACGATCTTTTTGATCCCGTAGCCGTTCAGCACCTCGATATTCTGCAGGGCGCTCATCTGGAACAGGAACTCGTTGCCGGCCCGGCGGGCGGGGTCGCCCGTACAGCTTTCCTCATTGCCCAGGATGGCGTAGTTGATCCCCACTTCGTTGAGGATCTTGGTAAAGGCGATGGTCACCTTTTGGGCGCGGCTGTCGTAGCTGCCGGCACAACCGACCCAGAAGAGAATATCCGGCGATTTGCCTTCGGCGGCCAGTTCGGCCATGGTGGGTATCTTGCTCATGCGGTTTTTTCTTATTCGTTGGTCAGTTCTTTGGTCCAGGCATCCCGGTCCACGCTCATGGCCCAGGCCGAGCCCTGGTTCTCAATGCTGTTGAAGAGCGGCATCCAGTCGCCGGGCCCCTGCGAGAGGGTGAGGATCTCGTAGCGGCGCATCTGCAGGATGGGATCCAGCGGATCGATCAGCACCGGGCAGGCCTCTACGCAGGCATTGCAGGTGGTGCAGGCATGCAGCTCTTCGGGGGTGATGTAGTCGAAGAGGCTTTTGCCGTCGTCGAAATTGTCCTTGCTCAGGGGCTTGTCGGGATCGGCTGCGTATTGGGGATCCTTGCTTTCCAGCTTCTGCCCCACTTCGGTGGCCCGGTCGCGGATGTCCATGAGGATCTTGCGCGGGCTCAGCTTTTTGCCCGTGATGTTTGCGGGGCACACGGCGGTGCAGCGGCCGCATTCGGTGCAGCTGTAGGCGTCCAGGATATTCTTCCAGCTCAGCCCGAATACGTCCTTGGTGCCGAACTCGGGCAGCTCTTCCTCCATGGCGGCCATGTCTCCTTCCCCGTTCCCGTCGCCCAGGCCCATCATACTCTTTACCTCGTTCATGATCTCGGGCATATTCTTCATTTCGCCCCGGGGCTTCAGACGCGCAAAATAGGTGTTGGGAAAGGCCAGGATGATGTGCAGGTGTTTGGAGATGGGCAGGTAATTGAGAAAGGCGAAAACAACCAGGATATGGCCCCACCATCCGGTGCGTTCCAGGGTGTGCAGCAGGCTTTCGCTCTCGATGCCGCCGAACAGCATGGGGCCCAGCCAGCTGCTCACGGCGAAGTTGAAGCTGCCTTCCAGGCCCTCTACCCCTTCGGCATGGGATTGCCCGCGGTTGAAGAGCACTTCGTCCGTGCCGTTCATAGTGAAGATGCAGGCGATCAGCGCGATCTCCAGATACAGGATGATGTTGGCATCCCGGAAGGGCCAGCCTTTCATCTCGGGCTTGGTGAAGCGGGGCAGCTTCAGCACATTGCGGCGGATCAGGAAAATGACCGTGGCGATCAGCGCCAGCAGGGAGAGCACCTCAATGAAACTGATAACGAACACATAGAAGCCGCCCAGGCGGGGATAAAAAAAGCGGTGTGCTCCAGTGAGGCCGTCGATGAAGATCTCGATCAATTCGACCTGCGTGAGCAAAAAGGCGGCATAAATGAAGAAGTGAAAAAGGGCCGGGATCCAGCGCTTGAACATCCGGGACTGGCCGAAGGCAACCAGCAGGACGTTGCGCCAGCGCTGGCCGCTGTTGCCCGAAATGGTCTCGGGCTGGCCCAGAAGCACATTTCGCCGGATCTTGCTGAATTGCCAGCCGGCGAAACCCAGGGCTGCCAGACTGACCAGAAAGAATACAATTTGCTGAAGCATAGGACAATTAGTCTTAAGCGAATATTCGCTAAATTAAGGGAAAGCCGTGGGTATCCCAAGCGGCTCCCTGCAATATAGCATGCGGTTGACAGTGTATACAAAGAACTGCTAACTTTAGGGCAAGGCATACCCTAGTGGCATGAAAATACTCGATCGGCGTCAAATCAGGCACATCATCAAGCGACTGGCCTACGAGATCGTGGAGAATCACTTCGACGAGGAGGAGATCATTCTGGCGGGGATCAATCGCAACGGCTCCGGCTTTGCGGCCTTGCTCCAGGCTGAGCTGGAGGCCATCGACAAGGTGAAGATCCGGCGCGTTCAGATTCGCCTCAATCCCGCTGCTCCTCTTTCCCAGCCCGTGGAGGTCAGCATCCCGCTCGGAGAGCTCGAAGGCAGGGTAATCATCGTAGCCGATGATGTCGCCAATACCGGCCGCACTGCGTTTTATGCCTGCAAACCTTTGATGGACATTTTGCCGAAAAAGGTAGAAGTGGCCGTGCTGGTGGATCGCAAGCACAAAGCCTTTCCCATAGTACCCGATTATGTGGGCTTGTCGCTGGCAACGACCTTGAAAGAGAACATCGACGTACGCATTTTAGAGGAAGACGAGCAGGCCGTCTTTCTGAACTGAGCCGGTAGTTTAGTTCATGGCGGGCAAAATATTCTTTTCCAGGGCTTGTTGAGCCGCCGCATAGCCCCGGTCAAAGATCTCCTGATATTTGTTGAGTTGGAAAATGGTGTACTCCCGCATGCCGTGCGGCTGAATGACCCAGTCGGCTTGCTGCAGCTGTGGGCGGGTGTTGGCGATGATAGACAGTTCAAAAGCCCGCATAGCGATCCCGAACACGCTGTTGATGGATTTGGTACTCACCATTTCATCGGGCATGACATTGATCGCGACGAGATGCCGGGCACGCCCCTTCAGGCCGTCCACCGGCAGATTGTTGAGCAGGCCACCGTCTACATAGAGGTGGTCCCCGATGCGCATCGGTTTGAAAAGCAGGGGGATGGAGGAGGAAGCCACGACGACTTTCGATAGGCTGCCCTCTTCAAAAAGCACGGACTTGCCGGTATTGAGATTGGATGCAGCTACCACCAGCGGGCATTTCAGGGCTTGAAAAGTATCCGCCGGCACCACCTCCTGCACCCGGTCCTTGAGGTAGGTTAGTTTCACCAGGCCGGCGTACGGCAATTCCGGCTTAAAGATCTTAAATAGACTGATCTCTCGCACAAAGTCCAGCATATCCCTCGGGCTCATGCCGGAGGCATAAAGTGTGCCCACAATGGCGCCGGCACTGGCACCGGCAATGATGTCGGGATACAGGCCGTGTTCTTCCAGGGCCTGTATGGCTCCGATATGAGCGATACCGCGGGCGCCGCCACCGGATAGCACCAACCCAAGACGTCGTTTTTCTTCCATATGCATCGTTTAGGGGCAGCCGGCGGATTGTCCCTCCAGCAGGCTGCCCGGCTTCGGGTTCTTATTTTTTCAGGAATCGCGTGCTCCAGATCTGCCCCCGCCGGCTCAGCGTCAGCGTGTAGAGCCCCGCCGGCCATTGGGAGAGGTCGAGCTGGTATAGCCCCTCCACCTCATTTTCCATCCAAACGGCCTGACCGAGGCTGTTGCGAACGACCAACTGTTCAAATGCGAGGTCCAGGTGGATGTTCAATCGACCTCCCGCCGGATTGGGGAACAGTTTTACTGCTCCGGCCCATGCGGGATTGACGACGGACGATAGCTCGTCGATATCCATGGCATAACGCGGAATGATCTGGTAGCCCTCGGTGAAGGGCAGCTGTCCGTCGAACTGGCTGCCGATGCCCACCAGATTGAAAACACCGGAAGGGGCCGGCATCCCGGCAATATCGGTATCCTCATCGATTCGGATCTCAAAGGTGGTTTGGCCATTCGTCGCATCCACATTGAAGCTTCCGGAGGATTGCCACTGCCCGGGATCCACCAGGCTGAGGCCCTCCAAACGGACGAGGCGGGATTCCGTATCTTCATTCAGTGCCGTAACCGTTTGCGGAGCGAGCAGAGGATTGCCGGAAGACTCCAGGAAGAGGCTGTCGATCTGGATCTGAGTGAGACCGTTGAATTGATCAACCCGGCCGAGGATGCGCAGGGAATCGCCTTCGGTCACGGTATAGCCAAAGTCTTCGGCAAAACTGATCGCCCCTGCTCCATTGCCTTGCCTGTCTTTGATGGTAAATTGAAGTCCGCTCGAACCGCGAAGGTTGAGGCCGTAGACAATTCCCCGGACTTCGACCAAGCTGTCCAGGAGCAAGGCCACCCCATCGGCATCAACGGCTTTAACCGCTGAGAGCTCCCGCAGCACATAGGTAGGTACATCCTCATTGTAGGGATCGATATCCTGCACATAGCGGGGCAGGATCTGATAGCCCTGAAAGTAAGGCGCAGCATTGTCGAATTGTCCTCCTATGCCGGTGAGGTCGAAGGTACCCTCCGGAGGTTGCAAGCCGGAAATATCGGTGGCACCGGCGATGCGCAGGACGAAGATATCGGTGCCGTTGGTCACCTCCACGTTGAAGCTGCCGCCGCTTTGCCACTGGCCGGGATCCACCAGGCTGACATCTTCCAGGGTGATCAGGCTGGACTCGGTGCTTTCGTCCAGGGCCGTAACTCCGCGGGGCGCAGCCAGGGGATTGCCACTGCTGATCTGTTGCAGGCTGTCGGGCTTGCTTTGCGTAAGCCCGTTGAAGAATCCCATCGTGCCGACCAGGTGCAGGCTGTCGCCTTCCCTTCCGGTCTACCCAAACCACTCCTCCGACCTGGATACCCCATCACCCC
>JAJDFU010000246.1 GCA_020528935.1 Saprospiraceae bacterium
CCTGTCGCCTTCCCGTAGTTCTTCCCCGAGTTCCGTTGGTCCCCCCTGGATCTGCGCCAGTTCCAGTTTGGCCGAGATGGAGCGCTGGCCGCTCAGGTACTCCGTTGTCACGCTGTAGTATCCGTTGCGAAAGCCCTGCGGCTTCCCCATCAGGGTATAGGCACAGCCGATCTCCAGGCATGCTGTAAATTTTCCGGCGTAGTTGGTGCGCACGATCTCTTCCTTGCCGTTGCACTCGTTGATGATGCGCACGAGGGCTCCCTCAATGGGCTTATTGAGCCCCTGAGCGGTGGCTATACCGTTGAGGTCGATACAACTGGCCGGCTCCAGCGCAATGCGCAGGGGCTTTACCAACTGGCCGGGAGGCGGTTGATTGGGAAAGCGCACGCGCTGTTCGAAGGGGAAGTACCCGTCCCGGTTGGCCGTAAGCAAATATTCCTCGCCGGAAACCCCGCGCAAACCAGCGCGACCGTTGCCTTCGGTGACCCCGTCCGGCGGGCCCAGGTCCACGTTTTCCTTGGGGACCATCTGCAGGGCCATTTCGCCGGAGCCGTCTGCTTTGGGCAGCAGCTCCACGTCGTAAAAGCGCCCTACGCCCTCGCCTTCCTGTGTGGTCCACTTCAGCAGCCTCAGGGAGGTGCGGCTCAGGGGCCGGCCGTTGGTGGCATCCTCTACGACGACCGGCCAGATGAGTTCCTTTCTGGACTGGGCCAGCGCTTCGGGACTGGGGGCGAGTTCGTCAATCGGGGAAGAAGCCTCGAAGAGGTAGATGTCGTCCTTTCCCAGGCCGCCTTCGCGATTGGAGGTGAAATAGCCGCGCGTGCCTTCCGCATTTACGATCAGCCCGAGGTCGTCCAGGGGGGAATTGAAGGGGCGGCCCAGGTTGCGCACGATTCCGGCGCTGTCCAGCGGCGCCATAAAGAGGTCGAGTCCGCCCTCACCGGGATGCCCATCAGAAGCGAAAAACAGCACGTTGTCGCGGTGGATGAAGGGAAAGCCCTCTTTGCCCGGGCTGTTAATGTCGGGTCCCAGGTTCTGGGGCTCCGACCAACTGCCGTCCAGATCGCGCTGCACGCGATAGAGGTCGTAGCCGCCCTGCCCCCCGGGCATATCGGAAGCAAAGAAGAGCACGTTGCCGTCCGAAGAGAGAGCGGGGTGAATGCAGTTGTACCCTTCGGCACCCAAATCCAGGGGCTCCACCCCTTGCCAGTCTACGGGCCCGCGCTCTGCTCTGTAGATGCGCATGCCTACCCGGGGGCCGTGGCTGGCGCCGACCAGCGTTTTGCCGGTCAGATTGTTGGGGGTAAAGACGATCGCGCGGCCGTTTGGGCGGAGGGTGACCGGCCCGTCGTGAAACTGGGAATTGATCTGGACGGAAAAGGCCTGCGGTTTAGTGGGAAAGCCGTTGGGATCCAGGCGAGAATAGTAGATCTCAAAAAAGCGCTCTCCGATGGATTTATCGATCGGGCCGCTCTTGCGGCGGCTGCTCACAAACAGAATGCCGTCCTTGTAGAAGGAGGGGCTGAATTCCAGAGCCTCCGTATTGATGGCTACTGCATTGAACAGGGCTACTTCTTTTCGCAACCGGTTATCTTCAAACACCTTGTGTTCCGGTGCAAACTGCTGGCCCGTCAGGGCAGTGATATATCCTGTGACAACGAGCAGGGGAAGAAGTAACCGTTTCATGGCAAAGGGGTTATGTGGGTCAATTTTATACAATATCAGTAAAACCGGGGATTTAACGCTTCCTCGCCCTCGGTTTTCTTGCCGATGCAAAAGCGCAGTACCCCTTCCACGGAGCCGGAATGCTGGTCGCGTATATCGGACAGGCCAATGTCATAGCTCAGGCCGAAAAAGACGTGCTCTCCGATTTGCGCACCGGCCAGAATAGAGATGGACTCGCCGGCTCCCTGCCCTTTGGTGCCGCCCAAGCGATAAGACAATCCGCCCATGATCTGGTCGATAAACCAGAAGTTGAGGTTGAAATCGGCATCGAAGGGCGCCCCTTTCACGTACCGCAAAAAAGCCTGCGGTTCCATCACTACGCTTTCGCCGAGCGGGAAGGTGGCCCCCACCAGGAAGTAGTAATGCCGCACCTCGCGGGATATGGAACCCTCGTTGTCGGACAGCTCAATATTGCTTTCCAGCAGCCGGGGCACCGAAAAGCCGGCGTAGAAGCGCTCGGTCTGGTAGTACAGGCCGGCGCCGAAATTGGGTACCAGGCGGGTCTGCACCCCCAGAGGAATGGCCCCGTCCTGGCCATTGGGCTGGGTAGCCTCCGTCTTGCTGAAATCCACCCGCATGTGGCGCACCGAGCCCTGTAGGCCCAGCCCCAGATAGCCGGTGCCCAGGGGAATGCGGTAAGCGTAATACAGCTCGCCGGTATAGTCGGATTGCGGGCCGATGGCATTCCGCTGCACGCTGGCTCCGATGCCGATGCGGTCGTTGGCCAAAGGCATGTGGAAGGAAAGGAGTTGCGTCTGGGGGGCACCATCCACCCCGATCCACTGCCCGCGACCGAAGGCCGTTATGCAGGGACGCCCCGCCGAGCCGGTATAGCCGGGATTGATGACCAGTTTATTGAACATAAACATGGTGTACTGCGTCTCCTGCTGGCTGTAGGCCGTCCAGGCAAGAGCGATCGCTATGAGAAGTGTACCTGTTCGTTTCATGAGCTTGGGGGTTTTTCCTTTCGGAATATGACCAGAGGGAAGGCCGGCTTCCCCCTGGCTTTAAATCGGTTTTTATCGCTTGAGATAGATGTAGCCGGTCTTTACGGGGCTGCCGTCCCCGAAGTCTACGGCATAGAAATAGGTGCCCACCGGAAGTTCGTCGCCGTTGAAGGTGCCTCGCCAGTCGTTGTTGTAGGGCGCCGCGGAGAACACCTCATCGCCCCAGCGGTTGTACACCGATACGGATGTATTGGCGTTGTCCACCAACAGGCAGGGAATGACGAAAAAGTCGTTGATGCCGTCCCCGTTGGGCGTGAAGATGGACGGCACAAAACAGTCTTCCCGGTCGATGTTGCCGCCCACGTTCACCGTCACTACGCCGGTAGAACAGGTACAGCCTTCGCTGCAGATCTGGTAGGTGAACTGATCCGCACCCACGAAGTTGCCCTCCGGCGTGTACAGGATGATGTTGGCTTCGGGATCGACGACGGCACTGCCGTTGTCGGGCATTTTGACGATTTCCAGGGTGACCGCTTCAATATGCAGATCGTTATCCAGTACGCTGATGGCGGCCGCTTCGCCGTTGAGCGGTACCTCGGCCACATCAGGTACAGCCACCGGATTGGGCCGGAAGGTGATGCGCACCGTATCGCGGGAAGAGGCCCCGCAGAACCCGCCATCTATCGTCCACACCAGCTGGTTGAGGCCGGGCAGCAGGCCGGTGACCAGGGTATTGGGATTGTCGGGGTCGAGGAAGGTCACCCCCTCGTTCGGGCTGAACCACATGCCCTCGCTTCCGTCGGCAGGCGGAAGGGCGTTCAGCTGTACGCTGCTGTCGGCATTGCATACGAACTGATCCGCACCGGCATCCGGACCGGAATCGGAAACCACTACCAGCACCTCGTCCTGCACTTGTCCGCAGGGGCTATTCACCGTCCAGGTAAACTGGTAGATGTTGCCGGGCTCCAGGCCGCTGATCAGCGTGTTGGGATCGTTGGGGTTCTCGATCTCTACCCCCAGAGAAACCTGCGTGGGGCTCTGACTCCACACGCCACTTCCCTGGGCGGGTGGAAGGGCGGCCAGGTTGACCACATCCCCTTCACAGGTGAGCACGTCCTCGCCTGCATTGGCAAGTACCGGCTCCGTGACCGTGACTGCCACGGTATCCGAAGCGTAGTTGATGCAGGAGCCGTTGGACAGCGACCAGGCGAAGAGGTAAGTGTTGTTGGGCACTGCGCCGTTGACGCTGGTGGAGGGCTGGTTGGGATTGGCGATAGTGAGGCCGGGCGTGCCGCTGACGATGCTCCACCGGCCCCTGCCCTCTACCGGTGCTTCGGCATTCAATACCAGGGGTTGATTCTGGCAGATGCTGAAATCAGCCCCCGCAAAGGCATCCTGACTGGGAATGGCGTCCAGAACGACCTCCGTAGGTGACGAGAGGTCGCTTCGGCAGCCGTCCACTTCCGCTACAGCCGTTATGGGGAATACGCCCTCGCCAAAGCCCGCCAGGTCGGGCAGTAAAAAGCTGAGCGCGGGAGTACTGCCGATTTCCTGTCCCTGCGGGTCAAAAAAGATATAGGTAGCGCCGTCCAGGGCCGAAGCCGAATCGATCGAGATCAATACCTGGGGCGCCACGGTGTTGAGGCAGACGGGACTGGAGTTGCTGAGCACGGGAGTGCCGGGCTTGGGTTTGACGTCCACGTTCAGGACCAAGGGCTCAGAAGAGCAGCCGTTGAGCGTCACCACAAATTCGTAGGGTCCGGCAGCGCTGGTATCTACATCCGTGAGGACAAACCGCCGCTGGGAAGAGGAACTGTTGGGTCCCTGCCAGGAATAGGTAGCATTCGTCACCGGCTGTCCGATCAGCTCCAGGTCACTTCCCTCGCATACGGGGCTGTTGCTCGTTGCGCTGGCTATGGGTACGGGATTCACCTCAATAAGCGTGATGCCCGACTCGGGCGAAGCACACCCGTCCACCACTACGAAGAGGCGATATTCGCCGGCATCGGCCTGGGTGAGGCTATCCAGGATAAAAGAAGGCGTATCTGTGCTGTCAATACCCGCCGGAGTCATCCAGTAGTACGTCACGGTATCCCCGCTATAGGTGGTGGGAGAGGTGAGTTGCAGGGTCTCGCCTACGCAAAACTGCGCGTCCTGGCCGGGCAGCAGGGCCGGCGCAGCCGGTGTGGAGGGTGCCAGGGACAGCGAGACATTGGTGATGGCCGGCTCGGAGATACAGCCGGCCGAGTTGGATACCACCAGGGTGTAGGTGCCGTTATCCGCCGGCGAGGCATTCGAAATAACCGCCACAGTATCCGTAGAGAAGGTATTGCCGTCCGGATCCTGCCAGTTGTAATTGAAATTGGGCAGGTCGGGCACGATGGTAGCCACCAATTCGATATCGGGAAAGCCTTCGGCGCAATCCGGAGCGTTGTTGCTGAGGCTGGTGATTACCGGGCGTTCGAAGATCGTGATATTGGTCACGTCATCCGCCGTACAGCCTTCGGCCGTTGTGACTTCGAGCAAGTAGGTGCCGGAATTGCCCTGCCCGGCGTCGGGGATGACCGGACTGGCAAGGCTGGAGGTGAAGCCGGCAGGGCCGGCCCACTTATAACTGGCGCCCGCCAGAATGGGCGAGGCGATCAGCTCGATATCTTCGCCTTCGCACACGAAATTACTGACCGCCGAAGCATTGGTCAGGGGCAGCGGATTGACCACTACCTCCAAGGGTGCCGAAGGATCGGAAGACCAGCCCTGCGCCCTGACGAACACCTGCAAGTTTCCGTCGTGCCAGGCCGGGGTTGGCGTCACGATAAGGGTGTCGCCCGTGGAGGACAATTGCTGCAGTTGCGGGCTTATCCAGGTATAGGTGGATCCGATGCCGTCGGTGGTCAGGGTCAGCAGGTTCCCCTGGCATACCGGACTGTTGGCGGCCAGGTTGGGCGTAGCCGGCTTCGGAGTTACATCTACCACGACATTGTCGGGGGCGGAAGCACAACCGTTGCGGCTCACGATCAGGGTATATACCCCGGCACTCTGCAGGCTGGCCGTGATAGCCGGCGGAAATTGCTGGTTGGATTGGAAACCGTTCGGGCCATTCCACTGGTAAGTGATACCGGGGCCCGAAACGGAGGTACCCAGGTTGAACGTCTCCCCGGCACACAGCTGGAAGCTGGAAGAATCCACCAGCGCAACGGGAATGCCGGTGACCGTCACGGTGCGGGGCAGGGAAGGCGCGGAGGTACAGCCTTCGGACTCCAGCTCGACATAAAAGCTGTAGCTGCCTACCGCCGGAGTATCGATCGTAAAGCTGGGCACCGTGGTGGTTCCCAGAAGCGTACCCATGGGCGGTGCCCCCTGGTACCAGGAATAGGTAGTGGGGCTAGGCGGCACCACCGACGACTCCAGCACAATATTTTCGCCCTCGCACACATTCAGCGCAGTGAGCAGATTGGGCGTCTGGGGCAGGTCTTCGATGGCCACCTGTACGGTTCCCGAAGACTCGCAGAAGTTGACGCCTGTAATTGTGACCGTGTACGAGCCGGCATTGTCCGCGTCGATGTTGGTGATCACCGGATTTTCCACATCGGAAGTGAAGCCGTTAGGCCCCGTCCATGTGTAGGTATACACGATCCCCCCCGGCGCGGCGGGTGGGTTGGCGAAAAGAAACAGCGTATCGTTGGCACAAAGCCCGGAGGTGGCCGTGGGTTGCGGCTTGAGCACCTCCACCCGCGTAGTAGTCGTGCATTGGGTGCTGTTGGGCGCTGCAGCGTCGTCCACAACCGTCATGACGACGGGGAAGTTGATACCTGCGCTGTCGCAGCTCACGATCTGGGGCGAGAGGGTGATGGTATCGATATTGCAATTGTCCGTTGCGCTGATCAGGAAATCGTTGATCTGCAGGGTGTCGAAGCCCACGCCCGGATTGATGAAGATCGTCGTTTGCGGCTCGCATTCCACGACCGGATCCTCCTGGTCCGATACGGTGACGTCATACGAACAGGTGTCGGCATTGCCGGCATTGTCCATGATGGTGTAGTACACGGTAGTTACCCCGCGGTTGAAGACCTCGACCGGAGCAAAGTCCGGTGCCCGGAAGGTGTCCTGTGGAATGACGGTGGCGCCGTCGGCCCAGTACACCGGTTCGAAATTGGTGTAGGAAAGGGTCACAAACACGTAGCTGGTGCTGTCCACGTCGCCGCTGCTGGTCACGGCAGCCGGATTGCAGGGGTTGATGCCGTCGCCCGGAACGGCCGGCGGTACCGGCGGATCCTCGGGTACGATGTCTACGGTGATGGAGCCGTCGGCGGCCAAGCTGTTGTACTGGGCCGCAGTCAGGGTGATCGCAAAGCTTTCGGGGGTATTGCAATCGCCGGGCACAGCAGTAGTGCCGATCGCCTGGCCGTCCAGCAACAAGGTGATGTCGGAAAAATTGCTGTTGACATCGGCCAGGTAGTCGAAGCGGAGGGTCACGTCGAAGAGGGCATCGGCGGCCAGGCCGGAGAGGGTATAGGTCTTCGCCGCGGCGATGAAGCCCAGGTCCGGGGTGAAGGTGACCTGGGTCCAGGGCA
>JAJDFU010000039.1 GCA_020528935.1 Saprospiraceae bacterium
TCTTCCCTGTGTTGCTTACTTAACCGACAGCTCCGACAAGTCACGCTCATGCCGTTGGGCGATGAGGGAGTCCGTCAGTTGCATGAAGGTGTCGAGCTGGAAGTAGGCGGATTGGTAATTGCCTCCGTCTTGGTGCAGGCCCGACAGCAAGAGGTGGATTTGCGCTTCCTTTTCCAGGTCGCCGAAGGAGCGGGCGACGGATAGGGCCCGGCGGGCGTAGTGGGTGCTGCTGTCGGCCTGCTGTAGGGAGCGGTACATGTCCGCTAGAGCGTAGAAGTTGTAAAAGCGGCCGATTTTATTGGTGCCGAAGCCGATGCGCTCAGCTTGTTTGAAGTGGTGCTGGGCTTTATCATAATTTTTAGCGTAGAGGTAAACAGAGGCCAGGTTGTTATGGATGTTGGCGAGGTATTTGTCCTGTTCGTACCGTCGGGCGGCTTCTAGGGTAGCCCGGGCGTAGTGCAGCATAGAGTCGGTCTGCTCAGTCTGCTCGAAGTGTACCACGTACTGGTTGAGAGCGTAGATGATATTGGCGGCTTCGGGCTGGCCTTGCTGCTGGTAAAAGTGGAGAAACTCGTCCAGGTACCGCCGGGCTTTGCCGTACTCTTTTCTGTCCCGGTAAATTTGGCCGATTTCCAGGCGGGTATCCATACGGCGGCGGTCGTCGCCCAGTGCTTCAAATCGCTGCAAGGCTTTCAGAAAGTAGTTCATGGCTTTTCGGAGCTCGCGCTTTTTATAAGCGGCAGCTCCGAGTTGGTAAAGGCTCTGCGCGATCCGCGGCGGGTCCTGCAGTTGCCGGGCGATCCGGTGGCTGCGTTCTGCCCAGGCCATGGCGGTATCGGCTTGGATGAAGGCCCATTCTTGCGATAAGCCAATAGCCGCTTGCCAGCGCAGGCTGTCCACAGACTCTGTGTAGAAAGCCGTTTCCAGGCTGTCCGTCAGGGCATTCTGAGCCGGCAGCAGAGCGGAAGCCATAGCGAGGCAGGCAAACAGCGGCAGTATGAAACGGCAGTTACTCATAGGGTTGAAAGCTCAGGTGAAATAAACGACAGTTGGGCTACTTTCCTTGTCCAACTGCTTTGCTTATTTCTCGAGGGCGGAGTCGCGCAGCCGCTGCAGAAAGGGGGAGGCGAAGATGAAATCCTGCAAGGTCTCGTTCTCGCTTTCTAGCACCTCGCTGCGGTGCCCGCGCCAGGCGATTTCGCCCTGGTAGAGGAGGATGATGTTTTCGCCAATCTCCATCACGGAGTTCATGTCGTGGGTGTTGATGATGGTCGTGATGTTGTTCTCCTCCGTGATGCTTTTGATCAGCTCATCGATGACGATGGAGGTCTTGGGGTCGAGGCCCGAATTGGGCTCTTCGCAGAACAGGTAGCGGGGCTGGAGCACGAAAGCGCGGGCGATGCCTACACGTTTTTGCATACCGACGCGGATTTCGGTGGGGTAGCTGCTGTTGACGGGGCCGAGGTTGACGCGGTCCAGGCAATAGTCGACCCGTTTGCGTTTTTCCTTGTAACTGCGGTTGGTGAACATGTCAAGCGGGAAGCGGATGTTTTCCTCCACGGTCATTGAGTCGAAGAGGGCGGAAGCCTGGAACAACATACCGACCTTCATGCGCAGGGCCCGCATTTCTTTACGGCCAAGGCTGAAGAATTCGGTATCGTCGTACCATACTTGGCCTCTAGTCGGGGTAAGCAGCCCGACCAGCAGTTTCAGCAGCACTGTTTTGCCTGCGCCGCTGCGGCCAATGATGAGGTTGGTTTGGCCTTTGTAGAATTCGGTGTTGATGTCCTTGAGGACTTCATTATCGCCAAAAGACTTGAATATATTTTCGGTGCGAATCATAGCATTGGATTAGCCGGTGAGGAGAACTGCGATGATGTAATCGGCCACCAGGATCAGGATATCGCTGAACACTACGGCATTGGTGCTGGCTTCGCCCAGCTCGATGCTGCCGCCCCGGACGTGGTAGCCCTGGTAGCAGGAAACGGTGGTCAGGATAAAGGCAAAGACCACGGCTTTGATGAACATCATATTGACGTTGTAGGGGTCGAAGAAGGAGCGCACGCCCTTGATGTATTCGGCATCGGACATTACGCCCGTGGGCACTGCGGCGGCGTAGCCACCGATGATGCTCACAAATGCTCCGATTGCCACCAGCAGCGGGATGACAACTACAGCAGCCAGCACCTTGGGAGTAATCAAATAGGCAGCGGTGTTGACCCCCATGATTTCCATGGCATCGATGTGTTCCTTCTGGCGCATGCCGCCGATCTCCGCTGCCATATTGGAGCCTACTTTGCCGGCCAGCACCAGGCAAGTAAAGGTAGGCGCCAGCTCGATGATGGTCATGTCCCGTACCACATAGCCGATGTAGTAGACGGGGACCCGGGTGCCGTACAGCTGGTAGGAAAATTGCACTTCGGGCACCGCGCCGAAAACAAACGACATAGGGACGACGGAGTACGCGGAGCCGTACCCGAATGAGGT
>JAJDFU010000445.1 GCA_020528935.1 Saprospiraceae bacterium
CCGGCCCGGGTGGGCGATGTCCGTACCCTTTCCATATTGCGCAAAGGACGGGAAATTGACATTGCGGTAACGCTAAAAGCCCAAATGCAAACGGAAGAATAAGCCGGAAAGTAAATATGTCTTAAGTAAGTCAAAAAAACATTTTCTTACCGCAACCGAGCAACAAAATACTGACATTGTGGTTTTTACGGTGTAAAATGATTTTGTTTAAAGTTGGTTTTTCGTTTTGTTTTGATGCGTCTGTCTTGCAAGTCAAGGCAGGCGTTTTTTGTTGATTTTTTCCCCTCAAAAGATTAATTTGAAGAGGTAGCTGTCATACGCATCCTCACATGTACCAGTGGCTGAACGGCCTGCTCCACCTGATCTTTCCCAGGGTGTGCCCCTGCTGCAACCAGTATTTGCCGCGGGGGCAGCAGGTGGTTTGCCTGCCCTGCGAACGCCAGCTTCCCTTTACCGATTACCACCGGCATCCGTCGGATAATCCCTTTGTAGACCGTTTTTGGGGCCGCCTACCTCTGCAGGCGGGCTCGGCCATGCTTCACTTTGGAAAAGGCGGGCGCACCCAGCGGCTCATTCATTGCATCAAGTACGAAGGCCGCAGGGAACTGGCGCTGGAGTTGGGGCGCTGGCATGGGCACATGCTCCGGGAGGCGGTCGCCTTTGCCTCCGCCGAGGTCGTCGTGCCGGTACCGCTGCATCCCAGGAAAGAACTGCAGCGCGGGTTCAACCAAAGCAGTTGGTACGGGCGGGGGCTGGGAGAGAGCCTGGAGGTGCCCGTGCTCGAAGACGGCCTGGTGCGCGCCCGGCACACCGTTTCCCAGACCCAGAAAAGCCGGCTGGAGCGCTTTCAGAATGTTGCGGACGCCTTTGAGCCGGGTCGGGCCGATGCGTTGGCCGGCAAACACGTCCTGCTGGTGGATGACGTACTTACCACGGGAGCTACCCTGGAGGCCTGTGGCCTGCAGTTGCTGACACAAAAGGGCGTGCGGCTCTCCCTGGCCACGCTGGCCATAGCTGAAATGGCATAGCCCGGAACATCACCCTATATTCCGCCCCTTTGGGCTGACGAATTGCAAAATTTTGTGCGCCCATGCGGTATCAGGGTTTCGATTGTTGTTGCTTATTGGATATGTACCCCAATGTGGAATATACCCGCTGCGAAATGGTTTGGGCGTTTTCACTACCCCAAATCCTGCACAAGGGGGAATGCTGATCCATGGCGATCCTGCGGATGTCAGGACAGGGTACGAAAGGGTTCCCCAACCATTTCGTCGTCCGTATAGCAACATTTTACCATGGTCCGGGTTAGAAGCTCAAAAAATATCGAAGGGTTCTTCGGTGCATGATCCATCGCGTGCACACCCCGACCCCAGCCTGCCGGCTGGCAGCAAGCCCCACTGCAAAACCGTCGTTGCTGTGCTTCGTGCTTTTCAGAAATCGGGGCTGTGAATCTTCGGACACATTCCGCCTTGCCGGCATCCGGGCCGGGACCGGGCAGCCCGGAAGAAGCGATTACCCTTCCACCAGGGTTCCTACCTGCTCGCCCTGAATGATGCGCAGCAGGTTGTTGTCGCCCTTGATGTCGAAGACGACAATGGGCAGGTTATTCTCTTTGCACATCGTAAAGGCCGTCATGTCCATTACGCTCAACCCCAGGCTGATAACCTTGGCGAAGGTGAGCCGGTCAAACTTGACGGCGGCGGGATCTTTTTCGGGATCGGCAGAGTAGATGCCGTCTACCCGGGTGCCTTTGAGTATGACGTCGGCATTGATCTCGTTGGCGCGCAGTGCAGCGGCCGAATCCGTGGTAAAGTAGGGGCTGCCCGTTCCGGCAGAAAACAGCACGACCCGGCCCTTTTCCAGGTGTCGGATGGCGCGCCGCCGAATGTAGGGCTCGGCGATTTGCTTCATTTCGATGGCCGATATCAGGCGGGTGTACAGGCCCTTGGCTTCCAGTGCGCTCTGCAGGGCCATGCCGTTGATCACGGTGGCCAGCATGCCCATGTAGTCGCCCTGCACGCGCTCAATGCCGGCTTTCCGGGCCTGCAGCCCGCGGAATATGTTGCCGCCGCCGATCACTACTGCGATCTGAACGCCCTCCCGGGTGAGGATGCTGATCTGTTCGGCGTAGTGCGAAAGCATTTCCGGTGAAATGCCGTATCCTTCGTCTCCCATCAGAGACTCTCCGCTGAGCTTGAGCAGAATGCGTTTGTATTTCAGCGCCATACGTCCATCTGGTTCGGGGAAAGATACCAATCTTTCCAGGGCAAAAAAAAGGCGAATCAGATCGCTGATTCGCCTTGCTTCCTCTTCGGGGGTTATCCGAGTTCCACATGTCGGAACGCGGTGACCGTCAGTTCGTTTTGGACCGATTTGAGGTAATCGGCCACCGTTTGTTTATTGTCCTTGACAAATTGCTGGTTGAGCAGGGTATTTTCCTTGAAGAACTTGCCCAGTTTACCCTGCGCGATCTTTTCGAGGATCTGCTCGGGTTTGCCTTCCTGGCGGGCCTGCTCCTTGCCGATCTCGATCTCCTTCTCGATCACGGCCTGGTCCACCTGGTCCTTGTCCACGGCGATGGGGCGCATGGCAGCCACCTGCATGGCCACATCCCGGCCGGCATCGTACACTGCGTCTCCGGCTTCACTCAGCCCTACCAGCACGCCGGCCTTGTAGCCCATGTGAATGTAAGGAGCCACCACCGGAGCTTCCAGATGCTCGTAGCTCAGCTCCATTTTCTCGGTAAACTTGGCCAGCAGGTCTTCGTAGAGCTCCTTGACCGTGCGCCCGTCCTCCACCTTCGTGTCCATCAGGGCATCCAGGGAATCGGGAAAGTGGGCAAGGGCGGCTTTGGCAATGGCCTTGGTGCCCTCGATAAACTCCTCGTTCTTGGCCACAAAGTCGGTCTCGGAGCTCAGCTTAACGACCACGCCCCGGCTCTTATCATCGCTGACCAGCGCGATGACCACACCTTCTTTGGCTTCGTTGTCGGCGCGCTTGGCAGATACCTTTTGTCCTTTTTTGCGCAGGATCTCGATGGCCTGATCAAAATCGCCCTCTGCTTCTGTAAGGGCTTTTTTGCAATCCATCATACCCGCACCGGTCATTTCCCTCAGTTTTTTAATGTCGGCAGCTGAAATGTTCACAGCACTCATGGGTGTAATTGTATTTAAAAATGGGTGAGAAATCCCGCTGGCGCGGCTAGCTGCTCGCTGCCTCCGCTTCGGATTTGGCCTTGTTTCGCTCTTCCAGCCCTTCCCGGATGGCTGCTGCCGCAAAGCGGGTGATCACTTCAATGGACTTGGACGCATCGTCGTTGGACGGAATGGCATAGTCCACCAGGTTGGGGTCGGAGTTGGTATCCACCATGGCGAAGGTGCGGATGCCCAGTTTGTGGGCCTCGGCCAGGGCGATGTGTTCGTGGTGGATATCCACGATGAACATGGCAGCCGGCAGGCGATTCATATTGGCAATACCGCCCAGTACCTTTTCCAGTTTGTTGCGCTCGCGCGTCAGCGTGAGGCGCTCTTTTTTGGTCACACTGGTCAGGGATCCATCCTGCAACATGCGGTCGATGCTGTTCATCTTCTTGATGGAGCGGCGGATAGTGGAAAAGTTGGTCATCATACCGCCCAGCCAGCGCTCGGTCACGTACGGCATGCCTACGCTGCGGGCCTGTTCGGCCACCATGTCCTTGGCCTGCTTCTTGGTGGCCACAAACATGATCTTGCGTCCGGATTTGGCCATGCTGCGCAGGGCTTTCCCCGCCTTTTCCAGGCTGGAGATGGTTTGGTTCAGATCGATGATGTGGATGCCTTTGTGCTCCATGAAAATGTAGGGAGCCATTTTGGGGTTCCATTTGCGCTTCAGGTGGCCAAAGTGCACCCCGGCATCCAGCAGTTCTTTATAGGTGGGAATATCCATGTGGTTCGATCGGTTAACTTTTGATAACGTAAGACAGCCGGCTGACTAGCGCTTGGAGAACTGGAAGCTCTTGCGCGCCTTGGGCTTTCCGTATTTCTTGCGCTCCACCTCGCGGGCATCGCGGGTGAGGAACTTCTTGTCCTTCAGCGGCTTTCGAAAATCTTCATTGAGTTTCACCAGGGCGCGGGACACGGCCATGCGTATGGCTTCGGACTGCCCCTTGAAGCCGCCGCCATCGACGATCACCTTCAGATCGTAGGCGTTTTCCAGCTCCACCGTTTGGAAGGGAGCCTTGATGTTGGCCTGAATATGAGGTTGGGTGAAGTATTCTTCGATCTTTTTTCCGTTGACGACGATCTGGCCGTTGCCCTTGGTCAGATAGACGCGGGCTACAGAAGATTTTCGGCGTCCTATCGCATTGATCATGTCCATGATGCCTTAGCTTTTAGGCTGCTTAAAATGAAAGGGGTTCGGGCTGTTGCGCTTCGTGCGGATGCTCCGCGCCGGCATACACATGCAATTTGCGGAACATGGCGCGTCCCAGCCGGTTTTTGGGCAGCATGCCCTTGACGGCCAGCTCAACGATCCGCTCGGGGCGCTTGGCCAGCATGTCCGAAGCCAGACGGCGCTTTTGGCCGCCGGGATAGCCGGAATAGTTCTGGTATTCCTTCTGGTGCACTTTTTTCCCGGTGAATCGCACCTTGTCGGCATTGATCACGATCACGTTATCGCCGCAATCCACATGGGGTGTGTACGACGGCTTGTGCTTGCCGCGCAGCATGCCGGCGATCCGCGAGCACAAACGGCCCACAACCTCGCCTTCGGCATCCACCACATACCATTTGCGCTCTACGTCCTCGTTCTTGGCCGAGCGCGTCTTATAGCTTAGCGTATCCACAATATTTGGATCTTTGTGTGTCAAAAAAAAGGCCGCTTACCGGCCAGCCTTCAAAAAGGCGAGTGCAAAAGTAGCCCTAGTCTGAACAAAAAACAAGCCTTTTGAAAAAAAATATGTCGATCGGAATGCATAAAAGCCTGGAAAACAGACCAAATTTCGCCTTTTTTTCGGAGCACCCCGCTTACAGGCTGCCGTCCGGGGAGGCACTAAACCATTTATCCGGCCTCGTGTTTCCCAAGGGATAAAGAATTAAGGTTAAATTCACCCTCCGACTTATGCCACATCCCTCCAAGCTGCAGAAAATGCCGGATGATCCAACGGCTTCCTCGCGCAAGCGCGACCATATCGAACTGGCATTTCAGTCCCAGATCGATCGCGGGCAGCTGGATGGCCGATTCTATTACGAGCCGATGCTATCCGGGCATCCACAGGCCGGAAGCCTTTCCGGGCACGAGTTGGCGGGCAAGTCGCTCAAAACGCCCCTGTGGGTGTCGAGCATGACCGGGGGAACGGCACTGGCGCACACCATCAACCACAACCTGGCCCGCGCTTGTCGCGACTTTGGCATGGGCATGGGCCTGGGTTCCTGCCGAAGCCTGCTGTACGGCGACGATACGCTGGACGATTTCAACGTGCGCCCCACCCTGGGGCCCGATGCTCCGCTTTTCGCCAACCTGGGTATCGCCCAGGTCGACCAGCTCATCCGGCGCGGCGAGTTGGAGCTGCTCCCCCGGCTGGTGGACAAATTGCAGGCCGACGGGCTCATCATCCACGTGAACCCCCTGCAGGAGTGGCTGCAACCGGAGGGCGACCGCTACGCCAGCTCGCCCGTGGCCATCGTAGAGCAGGTGCTGGAGGCGGTGGACTTTCCACTCATCGTCAAGGAGGTGGGCCAGGGCATGGGGCCCGGGAGCCTGCGCGCCCTGCTGCAGCTGCCGCTGGCCGCTGTGGACTTCGCCGCTAACGGCGGCACCAATTTTGCCAAACTCGAACTCTTGCGCAATACCGAACAAGCCCAAACCATTTACGGACCACTGGCGCTGGTGGGGCACAGCGCAGAAGATATGGTCGAGCTCACCAACACCCTCGTGGCGGAGCTGGGCCGGGATCTGCGCTGCCGCCAACTCATCATATCGGGCGGTATCCGCACTTTTCTGGATGGATACTACTGCATTCAAAAAGTAAAACTGCCGGCCATCTACGGCATGGCATCTGCTTTTTTGAAGCGCGCCCGGGGCGAGTACGAGTCGCTGGCCCAGGTTGGAGACAGTCAAATTCAGGGCGTGGAGCTGGCCTACGCTTTTTTGCGAATACGCCAATGAACTCCGCTGCCCAGTCCCTAACAGCCAGTCATGCGAAAAGGAACTATTTCGGGCTTTTCCAAAAAAAGCAAAGCAGAGAAAATAGCCTGGATCGCCCGGCACTACAGCCCCGATCCGCAGGCCGTCGAGTCCGTGCTGGAGCAGTTTTGGCAAGACGATCCCGAACTGCAACAGCTCCTGGAGGGCTTTAGCGAGAATACGCTGACGAACTACCCCCTGCCCTACGGCATTGCGCCCAACTTTCTCATCAACGAGCGGGTGTACGCCCTGCCCATGGTCATCGAGGAGAGTTCCGTGGTGGCTGCGGCATCCAGCGCCGCCAAATTCTGGCTGAAGCGCGGCGGCATCCGCGCCGAAGTGCTGTCCACCACTAAGGTAGGACAGGTCCACTTTTACTGGAGCGGCCGCCGCGAGCGCCTGCAGGCACTTCTGCCCGAACTCAAGACCCAGCTGCTCCAGGAGGCTGCCCCCCTCACGGCCAATATGGAATCCAGGGGCGGCGGGATCACCGGCATGGAACTGATCGACTTTAGCGAACGGGAAGCGGGGTACTTCCAGCTGCGGGTGTATTTCGAGACCTGTGATTCTATGGGGGCCAACTTCATCAACTCTGTCCTGGAGTCCTTTGCCCGAACGCTGCAGGCTTTCGTGCGCACCAGCCCGCAACTGGATTCCGGGGAGCGCGAGATCGAGGTGATCATGGCCATTTTGTCCAATTACCCGCCCCAATGCGTTGTGCGCACCTGGGTGCGTTGTCCCGTCGAGGCCTTGGCCGATCCTTGTCACAACATGGAGGCCGCCGATTTTGCCGACCGGTTCTCCAAAGCGGTGCGGATCGCCGAGCTCGACCCCTACCGGGCCACTACCCACAACAAGGGCATTTTCAATGGCGTGGATGCCGTAGTGCTGGCCACCGGCAACGATTTTCGGGCCGTGGAGGCCTGCGGCCACACCCACGCTGCCCGCGACGGGCAGTACACCAGCCTGAGCCACTTCGCCCTCGAGGAGGGCCAGTTCCACTTCTGGCTCGACCTGCCCCTGGCGCTGGGCACGGTGGGCGGGCTCACCCAATTGCAT
>JAJDFU010000200.1 GCA_020528935.1 Saprospiraceae bacterium
TTTTACAATTCGTCAGCCCTTCGGGCGGAAAATTCGGTGAATTTTCCGGGTTAAGGCACCGGTTGATCGGTTCAACCGGTGCTCCTTTCTCTATACCCCGTACCTCTTAACATCCAGTTTACGATTGGGCCGTAGCTTTTGGCTTGACATCAGCCTGAATATGGCCTCCTACCGCACCTGGATAGCCGGAATGGCTCTTCTCCTGCATCCGCTGCTGCCGGTTGCGCAGGATACCCCACTTTGCGTCGCTGTTTACGATGCCCCGCCTTTCGGTTTTGCCGTTCACGACTCCCTGTACGGCGGACTGATGGTAGAACTCTGGGAGGACATTGCCGAGGAACTGGATTACGGCTATACCTACCAGCTCACGGATATGGAAAGCCTGCTCAACGGCTTGCAAAGCGGGCGCTTTGATGTGGGCCTGGGCGCCATCTCTATTACACCCAATCGCGAGGCCATGGTGGATTTCACTCAGCCGGTCAATCCCTCCGGTACCGGCATAGCCGTAGCGGCCGGCTCCTGGCAAAGCAACTTTCAGGCCTACTGGAAGCCCCTGATCCAGAGCATCTTCCGGGTGCTGGGCGCCATTGCGCTCATGCTCCTGCTTTCCGGTTCCCTGGTGTGGTGGGTAGAGCGCCACCAGCATCCCGATCCTTCCGACCGCCACATCCGCAATCTGGCCGACGGCCTGTGGTGGGCTGCAGTGACCATGACGACCGTGGGTTACGGCGACAAGGTGCCTCATACGCGGCTGGGCAAGGCCATCGGCATTGTGTGGATCTTTCTGGGTATCCTGCTGTTCTCCCTCTTCACGGCCAATGCCAGCGCCATACTCACCACCAAGCGGATGGAATCCCACATCGACAGCCCGGAAGACCTCAAGCGGCATGTGGTCGGCGCGGTGGCCAATTCCTCGGGGGCCGAATACCTGGATCGCGAACGCATCCCCTACCTCCCCTTTGAGACCATGGAAGAGGCCCTGGATGCCCTGCTGGCCAGGCAGGTAGATGCCGTGGTAAATAATGTACCTGTGCTGAAATATTATAACAATCACCCGCCCTACTTCCGAAAACTGGCCATCTCCCAGCGGCTACTGCTCAAGAACAACATGGGCATCGCCCTGCCCAACGACAGTCCCCTGCGCGAACCCGTCGACTGCGTGCTGCTGCAAAAGATCAGCGAGCCGAAGTGGCAACAGGCCGTGTACAGGTATTTGGGGGAGGAGTAATACCGTTTAAAAAATGAACAGCCGCATGCCGCTTCCAAATGGGTTTGATTAAAAACTTAACCCATTTGGAAGCGGTATTATTTTTTAAGCGCGGATTCACGGTTTCAAGGAAAAAACGCCAACCGGAAAAGGTCATTTTATCCTTGAAATAGGATCAAGTATAGGATATTCCGGACTGCCGCCGTCGGGCAGATTATCCTTAAAACGGTATAGGCAAAAGGATGCCCCGGCAGGCGGCTCATTCCCATTCCACCGGAACGGGCCCTCCGCTCGACAGAAAGCGCCCGCCGATCTCATCCAGGTTCACGTCCAGCTCATCGGAGGTGCGGATACCCACGAGTTCGACCTCCAGCTCATCCGAGGTGCTCACCCCGCTTATGTTGACGTCCAGTTCATCCCCGGCTACCAGCCTTACCGTGATGCTTCCATCCGCATTCAGTGGGATCAAGCCCAAATTACCACCCGCAAAGTCAGCGGGAATCCCAGGCTCTTTGGCGTAGGCTTTTGGAATAAGATCAAGCTGATGAACGGTTAACAACATCAGGCAGGCTGCAATCAGCGTAAGCATTGCTTTGGTGTAAGCATCAATGGATGTTCGTTTCATAAGAGTAAGGTTTTATCTGTAGCAGGATGACCCGGTGTCATCTTTCATAAGTTTAAAAAGTTAATTTTAAGGAGAAATTGCATTTTCAAAACCCCAAAGTACCATGTATCCGTACCTAAAACTCCTTTGTTTCTCCTTCCTGGCTTTCCTCCTTTCCTTCGGCCTTTCCGCCCAGCAAACCATCAGCGGACGCGTATTCCACGGCGATGGAAGCGAACAGATCGGCGCCATCGTCTGTGCTTCAAACGGGACCGAGGATTGCATGCCCTCTGATCCGGATGATTCACTGAGCACCTTTACCTTTATAGAGGTCTACACGCTCACCCTGCCCGATTCAATCGCTTATTTATACTTCAACTGGGACGGCATGGTCAATCCGGTGGTGCCCATTGCCGGCCGGGATACCCTCAACCTCATCAATGCCTCGTATTGGGAAATGGCCCATGACCGTTATCCCGAGGAAAAAATCCCCGCTCGTGCCCACTCCATACAGGTGGCGGGCATCGTAGAGGAGTTCCGCAAAAAGGAAGACTACAGACAGGTACCCCTGGCCGGGGCGACCCTGACGCCCATGGTTTCACCCGAACAGCCCCTGGCATCCGTCACCTCCGATGCCGAGGGGCAGTTTTCGCTGACCATCCCGCCCGAAGCCGGCGTGTTGCGCATGCAGTATAAATGGGTCGACAAATACTATGTGCTGCCCCCCGTGCGCACCCTCTATGTACCCTTTCTCCTGGGTGTCGGCAGGGATATGAAACAGCAGAAAAAGCGCCGGAGGCAGTGGGAGCGGCAGCAGCGGAACTGATTTAGAGATGCTAGGTTTGGCACCCAAACAAGTTCTTACTCCCACCAAAACGAAAAGCCGCCTTCCACCATGCGGCCGGGCTGGGGGTATCCGGCCACCAGTTGGTAGTCCGTATCCCACACGTTGTCCAGCGCGCCGTAGAGGGTAAGGCGGCCCCAGCGACCGCGGAGCATATAATCCACCCGGATCTGGCCCAGGTGGAAGGCCGGTACGCTCAGCGAGTTGGCATCGTTGCCGAAGACCACATCCGTATAGTTGTGCCGGTAGGTGAACTGGAACGGTCCGTAACCAAGGAGCAATGCGGCCACGACCTTATGCTCGGGTACATAGGGCAGCTGATTGCCCAAATTGGGGCTTTCCGGGTCCTCATCCTCCTCAATGGTGGAGCGGATCCAGTCGTAACGCAGGCTGAGGCGCGTGTGAAAGCGGCGGGCGGTATAGCCCATTTCGACCTCATTTTCCAGCCCGCGGCTCCACACCTCGCGGATGTTGCGGGGCGAAAAGACGAAATTGGAATCGGGCAGCCAGGCGATCCAGTTGTCCATATTGCGGTTGAAGAAGGTGCTGCTGAGGCGCCAGGAAAAGCCTTCGGCCGGCTGCTTCTGTGCTACCAGGCCCGCCTCCTGGCTCCAGCCCTGTTCGGCTTCAAGCTCCGGATCGGCAATGGAAAACCCGTCGTTGTAGAAAAGATCGTCGAGCACCGGCAAGCGGTAGTTGCGCGAAGCAGCGGCCTTCAGGGTGAGCCAGTCGGTAAGCGCGCCCTCCAGGCCTAAAGACGGCACAAAGGGTACAAATTCGCCGTCCACGACTTCCTGCCGGGCGCTGAGGTTGAGCTGCCAGCGCAGGTCGCGGCTCAGCCAGGTATAGGCGGCAAACAGGGCAGTGCGGTTCTGGCTGGCTTCCTCCGGATAGTTGGTGGAGGTGCCGCGCAGCCAGGTGTTGTTGAGCCCGGCCCGCAATTGATGCCGCGGCGCCAGTTGGAAGCGCGTTTCCACTTCGCCGATGAGTTGCTCGCCCCGGTTGTCGGAATTCAGATCGAAAGCCGGCAGCTCAAACTGAATGCGATCGCGGGTATAGCCCAGGCGGGCGATAAGGCCAAAACGGGCGTTAGTCAACCGGTAGTCCCCTAAAATGCGGACGATCTGATCGTCCTGGAAGCCCTCGCTGGGAAAGGCGATGCTACCGGGCACCTCGCGATCGGCCTCCTGGTACCAGAGGTGCAGCCCGACCTCCTGATTGTCGGCCAGGCGCAGGGCGTTGTCCTGCAAGATGCCCCACTGCCGGGTGCGCATGTGCTCGCGGGTGCGCTCTACCCCCGAGCTGTCGAAAGGAAAATCGTTGCGCCCACCGGCCATGAACACGCGCGTGCTGGAGGTGAAACGCTCGCCTCCGTAGTTGACGGTAAGCCCGCCTTGCCCGCGCGTAAAGCTGCCGAACTCGCCGTGCAGGCCCAGTTGCAGGCCCTGCCCGTAGGGCCGCTCATTGGTGAGATGGACCGTGCCGCCCACCGCACCATTCCCCCACAGGGCCGCCGAGCCGCCGTACTCCACCTGCAGCTCGTCCGCAAAGAAGGTGGGCAGCAGGGAGAGGTCTACCAGGCCAAGCGTGGGATTTTGAATGTTGAGCTCGTTCCAGAGCACCACCGTCTGCACGCCGGTGCCACCCCGCATGCCGGTGGAGGTGGACAGGCCGATGCCGTTGTTGCGCACCTGAAACTGCCCGTCCAGCAGGAACAACTCGCCCAGTTCGTCGGCCCGGAAGGCGGACAGATCCGCGGAGTCCACCCGCTCCACCTGCCGGCCGATCTCGGCCAGGGGCAGGCGGCTGCCGGTGACCAGCACCTCGGGAAAGGTGTCTCGAAGCGAAGTTTGGGAAAAGATCGTGCCGCAAAGGCACAGCGAAAAGAGTACAAAAGAAATTCTGGTAACCATTGCGAAATGTTTTTGTGATGAAAAAGCATTTGCAACGGCCCAAAGGAAGAGGAGCGAAAAGGGCACAGTCCTGCCGTCAGGGCATTCCGAGGCATGGGAAACCAACAGACCGAAGGACCGTCCGCACGTCACGCCCATTGCCTTTAGCCCGAAGACAAAGAGAACACATCGGTCTCGGCAGGTCTTCTGACTCGCCCCACCGGCTTCCGGCCTTCCCGCCCTGCGTACAGGACAGTGGCACAGCGTGGAAACCGGCTCGGTACAGGGCTCACAGCTGCGGGTACAGTTCCCGATTTACACGGGATTCCCTTTTCATTCTGACGACCGGCCTGGCCTGCCGTCAAAAACCGAAACCGCGCTAAAGGTAATTCATTTTGCAAAACCGCGCTTACCCGGTGCCAGGCGACATTCATCACCGAACATCGCTGTGCCAGATCCTACTTTTATGCCAAAAGATCCTACACCATGTACCGGACCCTGCTCTTTTCCATCCTGCTTCTCCTCTTTTTCCTTCCGGCAACGGCCCAGCAAACCGATGGCTGGGTATGCAAAGACACCCGCCGGCTGGCCGAAGCCGAAGCCGGGCACGCCCAGTCGCTGCTGAACTTTCGCTCGTCCGCCTTCACGGAGAATTACGACATCACCTACCAGCGCATGGAGTGGACCGTCGATCCGGCGACCCGGTACATTTCCGGTACCGTGACCACCTATTTCGAGCCGCTCACCCAGCCCTTCCCCAGCATCGCCTTCGACATGGCCGGCGAGCTGGACGTGCTGGCCGTTCGATACCGCGGGAATGAGTTGAGTACTTTTTCCCACCTCAAAGCCGAAGACCGCCTCGAGATCCTGCTGGAACCCTTTTTCCAGGGAAACCCGGGCCAGATCGACTCCATTAGCGTGCAGTACGAAGGCGTGCCGCCCACGACAGGCTTCGGCTCCTTCGTGCAAAGCAGCCACCAGGGGATTCCCATCATCTGGACCTTGAGCGAACCCTACGGCGCCAAGGACTGGTGGCCCTGCAAGATGAGCCTGAATGACAAGATCGACTCCATCGATGTGCAGGTCACCACGCCCCTGCCCTACCGGGTGGCGAGCAACGGCCTGCTGGCCGCCGAGATCCCGAACGGCGACTCGACCACCACCTTCCACTGGCGGCACCGCCATCCCATTGTGACTTACCTCATCGCCATTGCCGTTACCGAGTACGAGGTCTTTTCCGATTTCGTGCCGGTACCCGACGGACCGGACATTGAAGTGCTCAACTACGTGTATGCCGAAGACCTGGATGAGGCGATCAGCCGGCTGGATGCCACGGTGGGCATCATGGAATTTTTCAACCAGCGCTTCGGCCTCTACCCCTTTGCCGACGAAAAATACGGCCACGCCCAGTTCGGTTTCGGCGGAGGTATGGAGCACCAGACGATGAGCTTTATGGGGGGCTTCAGCCACAGCCTGCAGGCCCACGAGCTGGCGCATCAGTGGTTTGGCGACAAGGTCACCCTGGGCAGCTGGCAGGACATCTGGCTCAATGAGGGCTTTGCCACCTACCTGGACGGGCTCACCTACGAGGCCGGCCTCTACCCCACGGACTGGCGATCCTGGCTGGCCGGCAAGATCGCCAGCGTGACCAGCCGCCCCGACGGCTCGGTCTTCGTGTACGACACCACCAATGTGGCTCGCATTTTCAGCGGGCGTCTTTCTTACAACAAGGGCGCGATGCTTTTACACATGCTGCGCTGGAAGCTCGGCGACGACGACTTCTTCCAGGCCGTGCGCAACTACGTGGATGATCCCGCCCTGGCCTTCGGCTTTGCCCGAACCGCCGACCTGCAGCGGCATCTGGAAGCCCAAAGCGGACAAAAGCTCGATGAGTTCTTCAACGACTGGCTCTACAACGAGGGCTATCCCTCCTACACCCTGCAGTGGACGGCCGGCAGCGACCAGGTGGAGCTTACCCTTTTCCAGCAGACCTCTCACCCTTCCGTAGACTTTTTCGAGATGCCGGTTCCGATCCGGGTGTCGGGCCAGGGGCAGGATACCCTCCTGCGACTGGATCACACCCGCTCCGGGCAGCAGTTTGTGGCCGATCTTTCTTTCCAGCCGGAGGCCGTGCAGTTCGATCCCGATTACCGGCTGATCTCGCGGGACAATGTGGTGGAACAGGTCACCCGCATCGGGGAACCCGGCTGGGCATCCGCAGTACGGCTGTATCCCAATCCGGTGCGTTCCAGCTTGCAAGTGGATTGGCCGGAACAGCTGGAGGATCCGGTCGTTCAGATCTTCAGCCCGGCAGGGGGGCAGATCAGGCATCTCGCGCCAAACCGCAGCCCGGCTGTAATTTCGGTGCGGGATCTACCCGCCGGCTTGTACTGGCTGACCATCCGGTCCGGCCGCACCCGCCTTAGCCGGTCCTTTGCAGTGATACGATAATTTTCGCAAAAAGCCGCGCTGTGAAAAGGCAGAGTGAACCCGTCAGACCTCTGTCAAAAGCGCGCCAACTTAGCTGTAATTAGTCTAAATAAACTTGCCCGGAATGCCTCGGCGGCTTAGCTTAGCGGCATCATTTTTATTTAGACTAAATCTTAACTAGTGTGATGAAAAAGCTCTACCTCGCCCGCCGTATCGGCCTGGGCGGCTTGAGCCTG
>JAJDFU010000447.1 GCA_020528935.1 Saprospiraceae bacterium
CTGCTGCGTCCGGCGATCGCATTCCCCTTTGGAAGCCTTTCTAGACCGGCGGCAGAAGTTCGGAGAAAAGCCTCCAGACGGGATCGTCGGCCGGGGGCTGTGCCTTGATCAGCACGGGCTCTTTGCGAACCGGATGGACGAAGCCCAGGGAAAAGCAATGGAGGTGGATGGAGCCGTCCTTGTTCGGATGCTGGAATCCGTATTTGACATCTCCCAGAATGGGGCATCCGATTGCTGCCAATTGCACCCGGATCTGATGGGGGCGGCCGGTATGCAATTGAATGCGCAGCAAGTGCCGGCCTTCGAGTTCGCCGATGAGTTCGTAGTCGAGGCTGGCCTTCCGGGCGCCGGCTTCTTTGGCCCGATTGCTGAGGCTGTTGTACGCTTTGGCCACATTGCGCTGCTTGTCTTTGGCGATGTAGTGCACCAGCTGCCCGGCAAGGGGTTGCGGCCGCTCGGCCACTACGGCCAGATATACCTTCTCGATTTCCCGCTTTTTGAACAAGGCATTCATGCGCGACAGGGCCTTGCTGGTGCGCGCGTACACCAACGCCCCGCTGGCGGGGCGATCCAGCCGGTGGATGGTCCCTAAAAAGACGGCGCCGGGCTTGTCGTAGCGCAGCTTGATGTAGGCTTTCACCCAGTCGGCCAGGGTATCGTCTCCGGTTTCGTCGCCCTGGACCAGCCAGCCGGGCGGTTTATTGACGGCAATGAGGTGATTGTCTTCGAATATGACCTGAATAGACTCCACGCTGAGGGATTTGGATGAGGCGGCAGAGGATCGAAAGTAGCAAATAATCCACGAAGGTCAGCCAGGCAGGCAAGCAGGGGGCAAAATGCGCCGAATTCGTATTTTTGAGCACTTTTGAAAGTTGTTCCCATCAAATCGCAAAACCCTATCCAACATGATCGTAGGTGTACCCAGAGAGGTCAAAAACAACGAAAACCGCGTAGCGCTCACGCCCGCCGGAGCATTGGAGCTCGCCAAGCGACAACACGAAGTTTACGTGCAGGCCGGAGCGGGCTTGTCCAGCGGATTTACCGATGAGGCCTACCGCCAGGCCGGGGCCCATCTTCTGCCCACCATAGACGACGTTTACGCCAAGGCGGATATGATCATCAAGGTCAAAGAGCCCATTGAGCAGGAATACCCCCTCATCCGGGAAGATCAGCTCGTATTCACCTATTTTCACTTTGCCTCCTACGAGCCGCTCACCCGGGCCATGATCGACAGCAAGGCCGTATGCCTGGCCTACGAAACGGTAGAGCTGGACGATGGCAGCTTGCCGCTGCTGGTGCCCATGTCCGAAGTGGCTGGCCGCATGGCCGTACAGGAAGGTGCCAAATACCTCGAAAAGCCGGCTCAGGGCCGGGGCATCCTGCTGGGCGGCGTTCCGGGGGTAGCCCCGGGCAATGTCCTCATCCTGGGCGGAGGCGTAGTGGGTACGCAGGCTGCCAAAATGGCGGCCGGCCTGGGCGCCCGCGTGACCATCATGGACATCGACCTGCCCAGACTGCGCTATCTGGAAGATACCATGCCCCTCAACGTGACGACGGTCTACTCCAACGAGCTGAATATACGGGACTACATCAAGCATTCCGATCTCATCATCGGCGCCGTACTCATCACCGGTGCCAAAGCCCCCAAACTCATCACCCGTGATATGCTCAAAGACATGCAGGCGGGTACCGTACTGGTGGACGTGGCTGTGGATCAGGGCGGCTGTATCGAGACCTGCACTCCGACCACCCATGCCGAACCCATTTTCATCATCGACGACGTGGTGCACTACTGCGTGGCCAATATGCCGGGTGCCGTGCCGTACACGTCCACCATTGCACTTACCAACGCCACCCTGCCCTATGCCATTCAACTGGCTGACAAGGGCTGGCAGGCCGCCTGCAGGCAGAGCCCTTCCTTAAAGCTGGGCCTGAATGTAGTGCGCGGAAAAGTGACCTACAAGTGCGTAGCCGACGCCTTCGACCTGCCGCTCACTCCGGTAGATGAGGTGTTGTAGGGCCGCGTGCAGATCGGGGCGCGTCCGGCTTGAACGCGCTCAATTGCTGTGCAGGCGCTGGATCGTACCGTCGGGTTTGCGCTCTATGATGTA
Organism: Saprospiraceae bacterium; assembly: GCA_020528935.1. Lineage (GTDB taxonomy): Bacteria > Bacteroidota > Bacteroidia > Chitinophagales > Saprospiraceae > JAJDFU01. Next base: position 2,112 of record JAJDFU010000447.1, read on the forward strand.
AGCCCCCGCAAAGCCGGCAGCCTGTGCCCGGGAAAGGGCTGCGCGAGCCTCGCCCGTCGTTGGGAAGGGCCCCAGGTATTTTATGGTCAGGTTGCCCCGCCTGGATTCGGAAACCTTACCGATGCCGGCTACGGCACTGGCATCGAAGTTTTGCGGATTGCGATAGGCGGCCAACTGCACGTAATAATTCGCTCCCGGGCCGGCATCACTGGCCTCGCCGCCGTAAACGCTGCCCACTTTGCCGGTGCCCTCTTAGCGCACCACAAAGGCCGCTCCGTACCCCTTGCGCTTTACCCGGCTAAGCACTTGCTGGGCCTTAGCCCTGTCTGGGTAAACGCCCCGGCGCACCTTGTACCAGCCGACTTCC
>JAJDFU010000256.1 GCA_020528935.1 Saprospiraceae bacterium
TGGAAGAGGCCCAAAGGCCCCCGCCCAAGGGATCGAAGGCCAGGCCGGTCAAGTCGAAGAATCCGGTATTCCCGATCAGGGTGGGTTCAGCCGTAGAAGGAGCGATGCGATACAACCCATAATCCAGGCCGAATGCTCCCTGCCCGAGCCCGAACAGTTCGCCATCGGTATTGAAGGCAATGGCCGAAACGGTGGCCAGGCCCGTGGCTCCGACCCGGACAACCGCACCGGATGCGGCGTCGACCAGGTAGAGATCGGCGGTTTCGGCATCGACTCCGTACGTAATTCCATTGGGATCAATGGCCAGGGCCGGGATGGCATCCAATCCGGTATTTCCGATCAGGCTGCCCCTTCCCGTGGCCGGATCGATCGCGATCAACCTGCCCGTATCCACGAATCCCGTACTGCCGTACAGCAAACCGGGCAATGCAGGTTCAATGAAGATACCTGCTCCCGTCAGAGCAACCGACCGGGAGGGAGCATCCTCGTCGTTGCTGATTATCCCGACCGAACTGCTGAAGGTATTCTGGCTGGGTGGCTGGAAAGAAACCGCTATTTCAACTTCTTCGCCCGGCGCGAGCTGCAGGGGAAGCGCCGGCAAATTGCTGAGCGCAAAAGGCAAATCGGGGGCGAGAATGGAATCGATGACGACCGTATCCGTGCCTACGCTGCGCAGGGCAATGGGCGCGGCCCCGCTCAACGAATCCAGCAAGACATTTCCAAAATCGACGGTGGTGGGGTTAATTACGAGCTGAGACCCTTCCAGAGGAGGCGTAAGTGCACTCATGCCCATTATATCCTGAAAGCCGGTAGGAAAAGTCGATCCTATCTCTCCGGTGGCCTTGTCGATGGAAAAGAAGAGATTATCTGGAATGACGTCCTCGCCGGCGGCACCGTAAAGGTTGCCGTCCTGATCAAAGGCAATGGCCGATAAAAAGAAGAAGTCCGCATCGGCTACCAGCAGGGCGTTGCCGGAAACCGGATCGAGATTGTACAGCTCACCAAAGCTGGAGGAGGCCCACAAAGTATTGTCGATCGGGTCGATAGCCAGGCCCAGCAATGCCAGCTCCCCGGTACTCCCTATCCGCGTGGGTGTTGCGGTGACCGGATCAATCCGGTACAAATCGAGAATGGGGCCAGCCCCATCAAACCCCAGGCCATACAGCTCGCCATTGGCATCGAAGGCGATGGCCATCATGCTAGCTGGATTCATACTCCCGATCCGCAAGGCATTGCCACTTTGGGCATCCAGAAGATAAAGATCATTGGTCTGGGCTTCGGTAGCGAAGATCAATCCGCTAATGGGATGAACGGCCAGGCCTGTTATGCCGTCGAGCGTGGTGTTGGCGATCAAGTTTGCCGCTTCCGGCAGGGGGTCGATGGTGATCAGCCTGCCGGAATCCGCAGGTCCGGTCGCTCCGTATATCAAGCCGGGTAAAGCGGGTTGAAGGACGATGCCGATGCCCGCCAGGGCAACGGTTTGAACCGGCGCATCCTCGTCATCGCTGAACAGCTGGATCACCTGGCTGAAGGTATCTGCACTGCCGGGAAGAAAGGCCACTTCCAAATCAATCTGTTCGCCCGGGGCAAGCTGAAGGGGAAAGGCCGGCAAACCGCTTAGCACGAAGGGTGATCCCGGGTCGACGATGGAATCGATCGTTGCGGTATCCGTACCGATACTGCGCACCACGATGGTTTGGGAATCGCTCAGGGAGTCAACCTGCACAAAGCCGAAATCGACACTTCCCGGCATCAGTGCGAGTTGGCGGCCCATCAAGGGTACGGTATTGGCATCCAGACCGCTGATGGCTGGAAAGCCGGTCGGACCGATGACCGTGCCTGCTCCGGTGATTTTGTCAATGGCGATCAATTCATTGTTGGCACCGAAACTGCTGGCAGCACCGTACAGGTTGCCGAACTGGTCGAAGGCAATGTCCGGCACCCCGCCGGTGGCGCCCGTATTCCCGACGAGGTTAGCACTCCCCGTACTCTGATCGATGGTGTACAGCAGACCGTTCTGGCTGGAAGCGAAGAGTGTGGTATCCACCGGATCGAAAGCCAGCCCAAGCAAGGTGGGCAGGCCGATTGTGCCCACCGCGAATATATCTCCTGTAGCGAGGTCAATGCGGTACAGATTTAACTCCGGGCCTGGTACGGCGCGCCCCAGTACAAACAACGCGCCACCTGGATCGAAGGCGGCGGCCGGAGCATAGCTCAAAGGAAGGTCCAGGACCAACGCCGCCTCGCCGGTAACGGCATCCAGGGCATAGAGCTCGGTCGTAACCGCATCGATGCCGTATATCGTGCCGTCGGGGTGGATGGCCAAGGCGGGGATGGCGCTCAGCTCGGTATTGGCGATGAGGGAGCCCGCCCCGGTTGTAGGATCAAGGGCGATCAGGCGACCGGTATCTACGAAGTCCGTCCCGGCATAGAGCAGGCCGGGCAGTGCCGGTTCGGGCAGGAAGCCCTCGCCGCTGAGCTGAAGATCAAAGGTCGGGTTTTCGACATCAGTACTCGTGATCTGGAAGCTCGAGGTAAACTGACCTTCGGCCTGAGGCGCAAAGGTGACCTCGATCATCGCGGAATCGCCGGGCGGCAGACTCAGGGGCAGCGCGGGCAGAAAGCGGGTGGAAAAAGGCGGATCCGGTGCCGTAAGGCCGCTGACAACCACGGGTTCGGTGCCCGTGCTTCGCAGCATAACCAAGAAGGATCGCTCCGTACCAACCACTTGCCTTCCAAAAGCCAGGCTGTCCAGGTTTACCAGCAACTGGGGGCCCTGGGACAGCAGGAAAATGTGGTCGAGCTGAAACAAGGCCGGCCCGCTGAAATCTTCAGGCACGTCCCAGACAAAGCGAAGCCGAACGGTGGAATCGGCCAGGGCACTGATATCCAGGGATACATGGGCAGAGAAATCAAGCTCGACCGTTCCCGACGACGCAATCAGAAGATTGTCCTCGATGAAGGTGGTATCGCCGGATACCGACTCCAGAACCACGGTAAAGGACCGGTCGAGGGTTGCCCCGTAATTTACGAGATCCCAGGCAGCCCGGTAATCGAATTCCAGGGAAAGGACGTTGGGCGGCAGGGTGAGTTCCTGCTCCAGGGTAATCGCGCCCGGCCCCGAACCGTCCCAACCGTGGGCGAGCACGAAACTTCCATCCGTAGGCTCCGTAGAAAAAAAGCCGAAGCCGGGTGTCAGGCCGAATCCTGCAACCTGAATGGGGATGTAGGGAACAGCCAGATCCTGAACCACCCAACCGGACAGATCGCCGGTTTCGAAGCTGCCATTTTCCAGCGCTGCGGCATTCCGCTCGCTCCGCAGCGTGTGCTCCGCGGTGCGGGAATGGAGCCTGTTCCACATCGATGCGGAATGCCCGTAGGGCGGCAGGGGATCGGTTTGGCCAAGTGCGATGAGAGGCAGGGCCCAGATCAGCACAAAAAATAGCCACCGGGAGCTGAACAGCCGATGGCCTGGGGTTTGCTTCTTTTTCATAGGGAAAGGTTTATTGTGTTTAATCGAGCGAAATACCGTTTAAAAAATAAAAAGTCGCATGTCGCTTTCGCATTTGTCCGATCATCCCATAAGGAAGCGGTATTGTTTTTTACACCGACAAGGAAGTGATTGGGGACTCCAAAGCACTTCGAGTCGAGTTACATACCCGCGTGAAAAGATTTGGGCGCGCCCAAACCTTTTTGATAGCGGTACAAGTGCGTATTCGCGCTTTTCATACCTCTGAAAAACAGGGGCTTTCCTGCTTGCCGTTTACCTGCCAAAGGCATGGCATGCAGGTTCTCCTTAAAACCGTATGAGACCTGTCAAACAAGCAGGTCGATATACTTGATTGAGTATGAACTTTATACAATTTAAGCTAAATCGATCTCTCCTTCAAGGAATACCGGAGAAATACGATCTTTTCGTTCCTCTCCAAAGGAGCATCCCAAGCGTCCACGCCCTTCTTTACGGCCATCGCCGAAGTCCGGAAAACCTGAGACGCATCCCAATGGAACTGGAATAATACCGTTCAAAGAATTAAAAGTCGTATGCCGTCAACGAAGTGGTTGGGGACTCCCTGCCACTTTGAGGCAAATAAATACACCTGTGCACGGGTTTGAACGCGCCTAAACTTTGATAGCGGTGTAGCCGTCCGGATCCACAACGACCAGGCTGTCCGGGCCGCCAGCGTTCTCCTCGGCTTCCTGTTCCGGTTTTATTCCCTCTGCCTTGAGCCGGCGCTGCATGGACCGCACGTCCTCGAAGGCAGCCGGGGGCTGCGCCTCCTCATCCCAGCCGGGATGGAAGGGGAGGATGTTCCCTTCAAACATACCCTGGAATAATCCGATGAGGGCATTGCCGTTTTTCATGATCAGGTACTTGCTGGCCTCATCTCCGCCCAATACCGAAAAGCCGAGCTTTTCGCAAAACGCTTTGGATGCGCCCAATTCCTTCACCCTGAGACGGATGGAAAAAGCTCCTAAATGCATGGTATACGGGTTTTTAACCCGGAAAACTCGGTTCGGTGTATTTTCCGGCTCACGCCCCCCACTCCAACCTGTATAATGCTCAAAATCCGGAAGACTGGACGACCTACTGTTTAATCAATGGCTTAACGAGCTGCCGGGAGTGCTGCGTTTCTTTCAGCCGGAGGTAATAATTACCGGCCGGAAAAGCGGAAAGGTTGAGTTCGAGATCCGGTCCCTGGAAGATGCCGTGCAGCACCTCTCGTCCGGCAGCATTGAGTATCGAAAAGGTGCCCCGGGAGTCTGCCGGCAGGACGACCCGAAAAATAGCCCGGGATGGGTTGGGAAATACGTTTATCTGACCGGCGAGCGATGGCACCCGCGCTACATTCGTAGCGACCTCTCCCCGGGCGTAAAGACCAATATCCCTGATGTAAACGGCATCGTCGCTGTTGCTGGCCGCACAGCGCAGTCGGATGCGGGCATCGGGGGCAAAGGAGATGCTGTCCGTTTCGATTCGGGCGAAGCCATAATCCCAAACGCCATTGGCGAAATCGGTGTCAGCCAGGAGGGTAAGGATATTGATCCAGCCAGAACCATCCCACAGCTCGAGGACGAAAGCTTCGCCGGTTTCCAGGCCCTCTGCCTCGTAGCGAAAGGCCACCTTAAGTACATCATAGCCACGCAAGTCCATCGGCAGGGCCTGCACGAGGGAGGAAGCCGCTCCGTTATTTCCCTGAATACGCACGGCTTCGCGATCGGCATTCCAGGAGCAATCTTCGCCGCCTGCCACAAACTGCCCGAAGCCCGTTTCAAATTCGTCGTACTGAAGGTTGGTAAATGTATCGGGATGATAAAGATCGTCGAGGAAGGTCAGGGTTTCTGTGGCCACGGCATTCGGATCGTCTTCCGGGGCGTAGTGCCTTACTTTCAGCTGGGGATGAGGCTGGCCATAGGCGCCGGGTACGCGCTCAATGAAGTCTCTGCGCGCATCAAACAGGCTGAGATCTGCCTGTCCGAAAATGGTCATAAAGGGTTTGGCAAAGCCTTCTATGTAGGACCATGCTGCCCGATTGGCCAAGGCTTCCGGCGCATCCGGGCTTTCCGGCACCATTTCGGGAAAGGATCGAATGGCCGATTTGTAGGCCGAGTCCGGCCAGGGGGCATAGTAGGCGTACCGTTCCTCGGCGGTGAGGGGTTCGTTGAGCTGACTCGAAATGACATGGCCCACGGGCACATCCGGATTGTCCCGCACAAATTGCCGCCAGTTGAGGTGTACCGGCGATATGAATGTGCCGTCCGGCAGGCTGGCATTAGCATTGATAAAGGCATCAAAGCGGTCGGGAAAGTACTCATTCATCAGGCGAATACCGATGGGGGTGCCATAGTCGTGCCCAAAAATCACGACCGACCCCAACTCGAGCGCGGAATCAAGTTGAGCAAACAGCTGCCTTACCCAGCCGACGTGGCGATCGTAGGTGTAGTCGTCGAATGCCGCCGGCTTATCCGACCGCCCCATGCCGATCAGGTCGACCGCAATCGTCCGGTATCCGGCGGCATTCAATGGGAGAATGACATGGCGGAACTGGTAGACCCAGGTGGGGTTGCCATGGATCATCAGCACGGTGGGCCCCGAGACCGGGCCTTCGTCGATGTAGTGCATGCGCAGTTGTCCGCCTTCGTAATCGTCCACGAAGACGTAATGGGGTTCAAAGTCGTAGCCGGCCAGATTCTCGAAACGAGCCTCCGGCGTGCGCAGATAATCCATCCCCGGTTGCGCCATCAAGGAAGGAGCGCCACTGCAGGTGAAGAAAACCATCAAGCTCAGGCCTGTTATGTGGAGGAAGAAGGGAAAAGCTGGGGTTTCAATGCGTCCTGGATCCATAACCATTGATGTATTTTGCTGTATTAGACCCGACGCCTTCCCGGAGGTTTAACCCGGATGATTCACGGGAACTCGTGAATCATCCGGGTTAATTTGGACCTATTGAAAAGGCTGGGATGGTGCAGGCCTGTTCGATAGCCGTAGTGTATAGCACCGGACGCTGCCCGGCCCAGCGAATCCAGGGGGCGGGATCGGGGATCAGTGCGGCCATGAAGTGAGCGACGTGGAGGCGGCTGGTCTTTCCGGGGTCGAACAGGGCGCTGCGCGGGGGCGAGGGATGGATGTGGTAGTCGGTCACTCTTTCTTCGTCGATCAGGCCGTCCGGGCGGACGGCCACCCACTCGATATGCGGATCGTCCCGCCCAACCCGGGTGCGCAGGTAATCGGCGGCCTGCTCGTTGTCCACATGGGGCGGCAACAGCAGGCGCAGCAGCCCGGTGGCGATTCGTTCGCCGGCCGTAGCGGGCTCGTCCAGATCGCGATTGCGCACACCGGCGGAGTTCATGAGTACGTACTTCACCGGCTGTGCCGGCGCACTGGCCCGAATCGCCTCGCACAGACGGCGGGCCGCATCGGTCACCAGCCGGCGAGGGGGCCCGTAAACGCCTTTCCAGCTGAGGTTGTGCCCCAGGCAGGAGGCTACGGCATCACAGCCCTCCACCTGCCGGACCATTTCTTCATCACTGAGGTCCAGCAGGCTGGCCTGTAGCAGATCCAGCTGCTCCGGATCCCCGCCCGGAAATCCGGTCAGTTTTTCCGGCGAGCGCACGATGGCCCGCACGGTATGCCCGCGCTGCAACAGCTCGCGAACCAGCAGCCGGCCGGTGGCGCCGGTCGCCCCTACGACGAGTATGGTCATCATGCCGTTTTCCATGCATCAGCAGTATTCCCTTTTCCGGGACTGCTCAAGATACCGAAATGCATTCCGGCATACTGCCTGCTCTGGCCCGGGGAGGGCGAGCCTTTCAGGCGGAAAACCATACCTTTTGGATAAGCATTCGGGTCAGCCGGATGCATGGGGCCACTCCGTACCAACCGTACAGCAGTACTTCAGGGATCATTTACCTCACCAGGCGACATGTGCTCGGTGAGATCCTCATCGCTTACAGCTTTTCGGGTTGGGAGACCGTACGTTCGTTCTGCCGGTCGCCGGTATTGAGTGTGCCGGCCGGTTCGAAAAGCAGCACGCTCGTTTCCGCAGGAGCGTAAGGCTTGTGTTCCACTCCGCGGGGAATGATGGTAAACTCACCCGGATTCAGCTCCAGGGTCTGCTCGGCCAACTCGATAAACAGCTTACCCTCCAGCACGAGAAAAAGCTCGTCTTCCGCCTCGTGCTTGTGCTTGAGGAATTCCCCTTTGAACTTGGCCAGTTTGACCTGCTGCCCGTTGAGCTCCCCCACGATCCTGGGCGACCAGTAATCGTGAAACGCCTTCAGCTTTTCGGACAGGTTAACCTTCGACACCGGCATAGTCTTGCTTTCGTTACAGTCATTTATCCAAGAACAGGCATTCCTGCCATGAATGCCTTGCATTGTGCTTTCATGCTTCCCGAACGAGCACCGGCCTATTCCAGGCCCATAAACTCGAAGGGTTTGGCCACCACCAGCTCATCCGCTGCATTGCCGGCATACACTTCCTGATTGATCACGGACAGTTTTTTCACCTTGGCCTCAGGTGAAAAATCGATCTCTCTGAGATCCAGCCAGAACACATTGGGCGACAGGGCGCTCTCGTAGTAATACACCCGGTTTTTGTGATCGGAAACGGTGCGCCACTGTGTACTGGAGATGTTGGGCTGGCCGGGCGTGGAAATGCCCAGGGGAACGGATACGTTGCGGATCACCCCGAACATAGAGGCCAGTGCCACCCGGGTATTATCGGTCTGTGGAATAGCCTGTACGTAGAAGGAAGCCCGCGCAAAGCGGTCGGCAGCCCGGTTGGTGCCCGGGAGCATGGTGGTACCCCCGATCTGCTTCCAGTAATCGTACAAGGCCAGTTGCTTGTCATAAGTGGGCGAATTGGTCATCACCTGGTATTCGCGACCGTGGTGGATAACCAGTTTGCCGCCGATGTACTCGAATATGGCACTATCTCCGGAAGCATCGGAAATAGACAGATGCAGGGTGGCCAGACCGATGCCGGTACCCCCCGGTGTTTCGGCAGTGACCACCAAAAAGTCTTCGCGCTCCAGGGCCTTCACCGCCTCGGCCACGGTGGCAAAATTGTCGAGCACGTATTGCGCCCATAGCGAGATGGCGAGCGTCTTTTTTCCGGAGACCACAGGCGGATATTCCGACTCGGCCAGCCACAGCAAATTGGCGACCAGGCCTTTTTCGTTCATGCCGTCCGTGGTCGCCGCCTCGTAGCCCGATACGGTTACGGAACCGTATTTGGAAGTCCAGCTCATGGAATTTGGGCCAGACTTACTCTTCCGCTCCATGCCCCGGGGGAAAACCCAGATATTACTTCTGATATCCTCTTTCCAGTCCATGGACCGGGCCGTGATGACCGTCTCATCAGGCCCCAGGTAAACAATGCGCGAACAGGCCTGCACATCGGTGGGATACGGCCAAAGGGTAAGAACGACCGCGCAAACGAACAAGAACAAATTTATTTTTTTCATCGCCAATGGGTTTTAGAAAATGCATTCCGGGTGGATGACCCCACTGAGGGTTCCTCCCGGGAGAAAATGTTTTCACATTCGTTCAATATGCAAAGATTTACTATGAAATCCAATATCTGTCGGGCCGGTAAAAATGTTGATTTTCAGCCCTTTGGTTCGATGAGTTCCCGAAAAGGCGGATACTCCTTCAGGGGCTTTAAGAACGGATCCGAATCGAACACAGCCGGCCGGTCCAGATTGCGGAACCCCGCCAATTGGACCTGAGCCTGAATGTTGGCCGCGCTCACCACCTGGGCTTCCTCCGTATCCATCAGCCCTTTGATGAGCCAGTCCGAGATCATTCGGCCGAAGGCATCGAGCTGCGCATCGGCGGTCTGATTCTCGAAGGCCATTACGGCGATGCGCTCTGTGCGCAAGGCCTCGGGTATGGATTCGCGAAGGAGGTTTCCTCCCTTGTTCATCCACCAAATCACAGCCGGCACCAGAACCAGCAAAGCCCCTGCTGCGGGAAGCACCCACCTTTTCCGGGCAGGCTGTTCCAGTTTGCCTTTCAGCTGGCTGCGCAAGGGCACGGTCAGCCCGTCGTTGGCCAACGCCAGGACCTCCATGGGTTCTTCCACGTTCTTGAAGTGAAATGTTCCCATTGAACGCAGAGGGAGTTCCGGATGGCTTTTCAGTTGAGCGGCCACCTGTTCGGTGAGCATTACCGAGCCGGGCACAGCGATGGATTCTACACGGGAAGCCAGGTTGACCCCATCCTCGTACACGGTGCCGTCCTGCAGGACGATATTGCCCAGATGAATGCCGATGCGGAGGGGCACGCTCGGTTCGGCCTGCAGCTCCTGCTGTATGGCCTTGGCACAATACAGGGCATCGACTGCGGAGGGAAACACGCAAAGGCTTCCGTCGCCTCGAACGTCTACCACCTCGCCGCTATGGGCATCCCCCCGGGCTCTTACGACCTCTACAAACCGTTGCACACACACGGGCCAGCCCCATTTGTTCGTTGTGCTGCATCATAGCGGTGTACCCCGCGATATCGGCAAACATGATGGCGGCCAGTCGGCGATGGGGCATAGTACAGCGAATGTTGTGCCTGAAGATACTGTAAAGGTGAAGAGGAAAATCCTTTTTTCCTTAAGGATGCCTCTGTACCGGTGTCCTGCTCTGCATAGCGAGGTGAAATCTGCAAGAATCCAAACCCGTCGGTCGCCATCCCTTTGCCCGGGGTCCCTGCGCTGGGGCGGAAGGGCTGTGGGGGCGATGGCCCTAGAGGTCGGCGAAGGGATCTTCGCTCAGGCCGATCGCTTCGAGGGTCATCCCGCCGCGGATGTTGCTGAGCTCCATGGTGCCTATGGCGGTGCGGTGTACGGGCGCGATCCACGCGCCGGTGGGCAGCTGCATCCAGCCTTCCCAGGTATTTTCCAGCCCCCCGACCGGTAGTACGCTCACCCACATGCGCCAGGCTTTGGGGCGGTGGTTGTCGTCCAGTATCCACAGGTAGGCATCGCCGGGGGTGACGCCGCCGGAGGTGTACTCCACTATCAGGCCCTGGCTTCCGTCCTTGAGGGGCAGGAGGCCGCGCCGGGTACCCGGATCGAACACTTTAACCACGGGGTTGAGCCAGAAGGAATCGTTGAAAAAAAAGGCCAGGGCCTTATCCAGGGTTTTCTGCAGGGCCTCACCCGCCAGGGCCTCGCCTTTTTTCCAGGCCTTACCGGTGGTGGTATTGGGGTCCAGCAGTACCCGGTAGTCGCTCCAGCGCACTTCCACCAGGTGGCGTTCTTTGTCCCAGACGTAATCGTGCTGCCCCAGGAAGGTCCAGCGCAGCCAGCGTGTGCTGTCCCAGGCTTCGGCATGGACGGCGGCCATCATCTTGCGGGCCAAGGCATCAGCTTCGGGCGAGGGATTCACCTCGGGGCGGGGTTTGTGCAGGATGAGACCGGCTACCAGGGCGATGAGGATCAGGACCAGAAAGAGCAGGCCGAGGACGAGTAGTACGCGTTTCATAAGGAACAGCAATGAATTGTGCATTCTGCAATGCAGTAAAGATGCGAATTGTTGCGGAGGGGCGGGCATACGTTTTTTTGCATGCCCGAAATAGCTAATTTTGCGATCATGTACAACGGGAAGAAAGTCGTCGTGGTCCTGCCGGCCTACAATGCCGCCCTTACGCTGGAAAAGACCTATGCAGAAATTCCCTTTAACCTGGTAGACGAGGTTATTCTCTGCGATGATGCCAGCAGTGATAATACCAGCACCCTGGCCGAACAGATCGGCATAGAACACATCATTGTCCATGCGGACAACCGGGGTTACGGCGGCAACCAAAAGTCACTCTACAACCGCGCTATGGAGATCGGGGCGGACATCATCATCATGCTTCATCCCGATTACCAGTATACGCCCAAGCTCATTCCAGCCATGGTCAACATCATCGGCGACGAGCTCTACCCGGTGGTGTTGGGGTCGCGCATCCTGGGACGGGGCGCTCTCGCCGGCGGCATGCCCCTGTACAAATACATTGCCAACCGCTTTCTCACCCTGGTACAGAACATCCTGGTCAACTACAAGCTCAGTGAGTACCACACCGGTTACCGGGCCTTCAGCCGGGAGGTGCTGGAAACCATCAACTACGAAGAGAATTCCAACGATTTCGTCTTTGACAATCAGATGCTCTCCCAGATCATCTACGCCGGCTTTCACATTGCGGAGGTGACTTGTCCCACCAAGTACTTCAAGGAGGCCTCCTCAATCAATTTCAGCCGAAGCGTGCGCTACGGGCTGGGGGTACTGGGGGTTTCCATGCAGCACTTCCTGCAGCGATTGGGCCTCGCCCGTTTTCGGCTCTACAAGCTCAATACCCGGAAGAAAAGAGAAATGATCGGCTAGATCTGAAGGGCTTTTCGGCTGATGTAAATGGCGGCGAGCAATAGCGTATAGGTGAGTGTGGCAGTCATTGGATGTGTCTTGAATTGTGGGTATGTAGATAAAACAAGTGTCGTTAAACGCACTACAGCTGAAAAACGAATCGGCTGCGCAAAACGCTGCCTGGCTCTATGGGAACACGCCTGAAGGACTTTCTGGATTATTATGCGGACAAATACAACCGGCCGGCGTTCATCCCTGGAGATCCCATTGCCATCCCCCACCGATTCCACATCCTTCAAGATATTGAAATTACGGGGTTCTGGGTAGCCATGCTCGCCTGGGGGCAGCGCATTACCATACTCAATAAGGCCGAAGACCTCATTGCGCGCATGGACGGCGCGCCCTACGAGTTCATCCTGCAGCACGAAGAAAAAGACCGCCGTCGCTTTCTGGATTTCAAACACCGCACCTTTAACGGCACCGATGCCCTGTATTTTCTGGAATTCTTCCAGCACTACTACCGGCGACACCACTCCCTGGAACAGGCCTTCACCCGCCATCTCAATCCGGACAGCCCACACGCAGGTCCTGCGCTGGAGGGTTTTCAACGCGATTTTTTTGCCCTGCCCGACGCACCGGAACGCACGCGCAAGCACGTGGCCACACCCGCCCGGCGATCCACCTGCAAGCGACTCAACATGTTCCTGCGCTGGATGGTCCGGCGGGATAACTGTGGCGTGGATTTCGGCCTGTGGCCAAACATTCAGCCCCGCCAACTGCTCATGCCGCTGGATGTGCACGTAGACCGGGTAGCGCGCCGCCTGGGACTGCTCACTCGCAAACAGACCGACTGGCCGGGCGTCCTGGAGCTCACCGAGCACATGCGTCGCCTGGATCCTGAGGATCCGGCGCGCTACGACTTCGCGCTCTTTGGCCTGGGCATACTGGAAAAAGAAGCGCCCGGCGAACTGCCCTGGCCCTGAGCCGGCCTATTCTTCGTCAAACCGAAGCTCCTGGATCAGGTTCTGGCCACCGGAAGTTTTCAGATAGATATACACCCGGTAGGTTCCACCGGAGGTGCTCAGGTTTCCAATGCAGTACTGGGCGTCCTTCGTTTTGGACACTCCCTGGTGCACCTTCGCAAAAGAGCGGGGCGGATTGGATTGAAAAAAGCGCTCCACCACCTGCACGGCCTCCTGCCGGCTGTAGGTGTCTTCGCGCTCTACCACGGCAAGGTCTACCGTGCGGTCGAAGTAATTGCCCAGCGCGGCTGCATCGCCGGAGCCGATGGCCTGGGTGATCTTGTTGATGCTTTGATCTGCCGGCGTCCAGGCAGATAGCGTTACGAGAAAAGCGCCTAACCAAATGACTTTCATCGTTCGATTTTTTTGTTCATGGGAAAAAGGACATGTACACCGAAAAATACAACGTATGAAAACTGCAATAATTTTTACAGAGTTCCCCACGCGGAGCCGTTCCAACCGAAAAATCGTCCATTTACCCGCATAATCGCGCTTAGCCGGCTGCGGCAGGGGGGCACCGGATAGCCAAGAGCATTCCCAAGAATATCCTTTGGCGGCCGACGTTCAAAGCCCCCGGCATTTGCCTACCTTTGTTTGCACCTGTACACTCCGTTCAAACGCTCGGTTAACCTTACGACGAATGCCCGCTGAAAAAGTAATGCTCATCATCCTGGACGGTTGGGGCAAGGGCCCCAAACCCGAGGTGGATGCCATTCACCAGGCTCATACGCCCTTTGTGGACAGCCTCTACGAAAATTACCCCCACGCAGAACTGATCACCTTCGGCGAGGAGGTCGGCCTGCCCGAAGGGCAGATGGGCAACAGTGAGGTCGGCCATATGAACATCGGCGCCGGCCGGATCGTATATCAGGAGCTGGCCCGGATCAACAAGGCCATTCGCGAAGGCGAGTTGGCTCGCAAACCGGCTTTGCAGGAGGCCCTGGCCTACGCCAAAAGCCAGGGCAAGGCCCTGCACCTGATGGGGCTGCTGAGCGATGGCGGCGTACATTCGCACATCAACCACCTCAAGGCCCTCTGCGCCATCGCCACAGAGGCCGGCCTGCCCGAGATCTACGTCCACGCTTTCACCGACGGACGCGACTGCGATCCCCAAAGCGGGGCGGGTTTCCTGCAGGAACTGCTGGACGACATCCGGGACCAGCCCACGCGCCTGGCCAGTGTAGTGGGCCGGTACTACGCCATGGATCGCGACAAGCGCTGGGAACGCGTGAAGCTGGCCTACGACCTGCTGGTGCACGGCACCGGAGAGCCCACTACCGATCCGGTAGCCGCCGTTCGCCGACGCTACGAAGCCGGCGAAACGGATGAGTTCTTGAAACCCATCGTCTGTACAGCAGCCGACGGCAGCCCCCTGGCTACCCTCGCCGAGGGCGATGTGCTCATCTGCTTCAACTTCCGCACCGATCGCCCCCGGGAGATCTCCCGGGTGCTCACCCAGCAGGACATGCCCGAATTGGGTATGCACAAACTGGACCTGCGCTACCTCACCATGACGCGATACGACGAAACCTTTGAAGGCATAGCAGTGCTGTTTGAAAAGGAAAATCTCGAGGATACGCTGGGCGAAGTGTTGGCCCGGGCGGGAAAGACCCAGGTGCGCATAGCCGAAACGGAAAAGTATCCCCACGTGACCTTCTTCTTTTCCGGCGGCGAAGAGAATCCTTATCCCGGCGAAGATCGCATCCTCATTCCCTCGCCCAAGGAGGTCGCCACTTACGACGAAAAGCCCGAAATGAGCGCCTATGAGGTCAAGGATGCCATTGTGGCTTACATGCGCGAGCGCCAACCCGATTTCATCTGTCTCAATTTCGCCAATACCGATATGGTAGGCCATACCGGCGTATTCCAAGCCGCTGTGAAGGCCGCCGAAACGGTAGATGCCTGCTTGCGCGAAGTAGCCGAGACGGCCCTGAAATACGGCTACCATCTCCTCGTCACAGCCGATCACGGCAATTCCGACTACATGGTCAACGAAGACGGAACGCCCAACACGGCCCACACCAAAAACCCCGTACCCATCTTTTACCTGGCCCCGGACACCGGTCCTTGGATTCTCCGCGACGGCAAACTCGGCGATATTGCCCCTACCATCCTCACCCTCTACGGCATGGATATCCCCGAGTCCATGACGGGTGACGTATTGCTCGCACCCCATGATTAGAGCTCGTTTTTCTCTGTTGGGCCTCGTGCTGCTGGTCCAAAGCTGTTTCCCATCGGTGGAAGAACCTCCGACGACCGGGGACCAGCCCTCCTTTTTTGACCTCTCGGATTACATGGAAGCTGAAATGGAAAGGCTGCAACGCCTGCAACCGGCCGTGACGAAACGCGTGAACCTGCGCGGGGAAGAGCAGGTCAAATCCCTGGACAGCCTCAACTATCGTCAAGAACTCAAGCCTTTCGCCGACTCGGACATCAACCGGCCGGCCTGGTACGACAAATACGATGCGGACACCACTCGGGCCGAAAGCGGGGAAACCTACACCGTGAAGTACACCTGCCTGGCGGACAACCTGAGGGTACGAGAGCTGAGCGTGAACTTCAGAAGCGGGTCGGATAAGGTGGTGGCCCTTCGTTTATCCAAAAGAACGGCTAGCCTGGTGAAGGCAAGGAAAACGGAGCGCACGTCCCATACAGGGGAGGGACAACGCATACTCGCCGAACATACTCCCATGCTGGGTCAAGGCACA